>NZ_JBEUPA010000217.1:0-10588 GCF_040492065.1 Actinomadura sp. NPDC000929
GCGCCGGACCCGGCGGCGACGCGGCGGGCGACGCCGAGCGCCGCGGCCCGGTCGAGGCGCAGCGTGCCGGAGGCGTGCAGGAGCGCGTCGCGGACGGCGGCGAGGGCGCGCAGCCGGCGCAGGTCGGCGGGCGCGGGACCGCCGCGCACGCCCTCGGCCAGCCACAGGATCCGGTCGGCGCACTCCTCGACGACCGTGCCGAACAGCGGGCTGCCGGCCGTGCCGAGGACGCGGTCGTGCCGCCACAGCCCGAGGACGGATTCGAGCGCGGCCCCGAGCGCGGCGATGTCGGAGGCGCCCGCGATCCCGGCGGAGATCGACTCGGCGATCCGGCCGGACTGGTCGGCGCAGCCGCACAGCGCCGCGTCGAACAGCACGGCGGCGAGTCCCTCCATGTCGGCGCCCGCGGCGTCCATCCGCTCGTCCAGGGCGGCCGCCGCGGCATCGGCCGGCGTGGGCCCGTAGGCGCCCGCCTCGATGAGCGCGGCGTGGCGGCGCCCGTCGCGGTCGGCGGCGTCCAGGGTCCAGCGCTCCTCCAGCTCCGGGTCGGCGCCCGTGGCGGGGCCGGACTCGCGCTCGGCGAAGGGGATCCGCAGGACGCGCAGGCGGTGCAGCGCCCGGCTCCGCTCCAGCCCGCGCGGGGTCGTCAGCTTCAGCACGACCGGGCCGCCGCGGTCGAGCCCGAGGCGCGCCAGCTCGGCCGTCGCGTTCCCCACGAGCGGCGGGGCGGGCGTGTCGGCGTGCAGGCGCCCGGTCCGGTCGCCGCTCAGCGCGTCCACCATCTCGGCGACGGCCGGGTGCGCCCCCGGCGCGAGCGCGCCGCGGGAGGTCCACGGGAGCCGCTGGTCGAGGTCGTCGTTGACCAGCGCGGACACCAGGCCGTCGAGCAGGTCGGTGCGGGCCGGCGCGGGGTGGCCGCGCAGGCGGGTGAGGCCGGCGGTGAGGGTCCGCGCGGCGATCAGGTCGGAGGTCGACACGACCTGCCCCCGCCCGCGCAGCCGGGCCACGACCGTCTCCACCAGCGCCCCGGCCGCCGCGTCGGGGCCGTCCTCCCAGAGCCGCTGGTAGTACTCGGGCGACGGCATGCCCGACTGGTAGCCGGTGAACGCGTCGAGGCGCCGGAACGAGTACGGGACGAGGAAGCTGCCGCCGGTGGAGTCGCCGGGCGGCTCGGGCACGCGGGGCCACGCCGTGCCGCCGGACGCGGCGAGCGCTTCGAGGGCCGGCTTGTGGAATCCGCCGGTCACCACGACGACGGGGCGGTCTCCGGCGTCGGCCTCGGCGGCCCGCACCCACTCCGCCATGTAGGACTCGCGGGCGGCGTCGTCCTCCCCGGCCTCCGCCTCGCCCCGCACGAGCCCGAAGTACGCGTCGAGCCGCTCCGCCGTGTTCTCCGCGTCGATCTCGAACAGGTGGTCCCAGAGGATGTCGGTGTTGTCGACGGCGAACTCCCGGCACAGCCGCCCGGTCACCTCGGCGTAGCGGCGCTCGGCGTCGGCGTAGCGGTTGCTCCGCCCGGCGAACGCCGGGTGCCAGGCGGGCAGGTCGATGAACCGCAGCTCCGCACCGGCGGCCCGGCCCTCGTTCAGCGCGACCCACTCCGGGGAGTAGGCGCAGAACGGCGACCAGGACGCGTGCACGCGCTCGTCGTCGCGGTAGTAGCTGAAGACCGCGACGGGCGGCTCGTGGCCGAGGAGCAGCTCGCCGATCCGGTCGCCGAAGTCGGCGGGCCCCTCCACCAGCACGTACGCGGGCCGCAGCCGCCGGATCGTCTCCCGGACGAGGCGGGCGCAGGCGGGGCTGTGGTGCCGGACGCCGACGAACGTGGCGGCCATCAGCCGGGCAGCAGGTGCCGGGCGGCGTGCAGCGCCTTCCACTGCTCCCCGTCGCGGCGGGGAGCCTGCTGCTCCAGGTAGCGGCGCAGCCGGGCCAGGTCCTCGGGGTTGTCCTTGGCGGCGGTGCCGGCGAGGCACTCGACGATGTCGGCGGCCCCGCCCTCCTCGCCGCGCAGGAACCAGCCGCGCACCCCGACCTGGTGGGCGACCGAGACCGCCTCGGCGGTGCTCATCACCGCCGACAGCCGGTCCATCGACCGGCCCTCCTCGGTGGTGGCGTCGCGCAGTTCCCGGAACACGGTGACGAGCACTTCGAGGACGTCCCGGCGCGGCGCGACCTCCACCCCGCTGTGCTCCAGCAGCCGCCCCGCCTCCTGCTCGACCAGGTCCAGCTCGGTCGCGAAGTCGGCGATCGGGAACACGGTCTCGAAGTTGAACCGCCGCTTGAGCGCGGCGCTCATCTCGTTGACGCCGCGGTCGCGGGTGTTGGCGGTCGCGATGATGTTGAAGCCGTCGCGGGCGAACACCATCGCGTCCGCGCTCTGCCCCCCGTGGGACGAGGGCGCCCCGCTCCCGCCGGAGGCCGCGCGGGACAGCTCCGGGATCGCCAGGACGCGGTCGGACAGCGGCGACAGCAGCGAGTCCTGCACCTCCAGCGGGCAGCGGGTGATCTCCTCGAACCGGACGACCTTGCCCTCGGCCATCCCGGTGAGCAGCGGCGCCGGGACGAGGGAGCGCGTGGAGGGCCCCTCCGAGACCAGCAGCGCGTAGTTCCACGAGTACTTGATCTGGTCCTCGGTGGTGGCCGCGCCGCCCTGGATGGTCAGCGTGGAGGTGCCGCTGACCGCCGCCGCGATCAGCTCCGACAGCAGCGACTTCGCCGTCCCGGGCTCGCCGACGAGCATCAGCCCCCGGCTGGTGGCGAGGGTGACCAGGGCCCGGTCGATGAGGGCGGTGTCGCCGACGAACTTGCGGCGGACGCCGAGCGCCTCGTCCCCGACGATGAACCGCCGCGCGGCCGTCAGGCCGAGCGCCCAGCCGGGCGGCCTCGGCCCGGTGTCGCTCTCGCGGAGCCTCTCCAGCTCGCCGGCGAACCGCACCTCCGCCGGCGGCCGCTGGTACCCCGTGTCCACGTCCTCCGGCCCCTCCGAGGGGTGATCTTCCATGCCCCAACGCTAGGGGACCCCTCGGACACTCCGCCCGAAGATCCAGATCTTCCCCGCCGGCACGGCGGATAGCATGCGCGGCATGATCTTGGTGACGGGAGCGGGCGGGGCCGTGGGTTCGGCGCTCCTCGAGATACTGCGCACCGCCGGGCAGCCGGTCCGCGCCGCGTACCACGCGCAGCGCGACGTCGACCAGGCGGCCGCCGCCGGCCTGGACGCCGTCCGGATCGACCTCGGCCGGCCCGCGACGCTTCCGCCGGCGCTGCGCGACGCCGACGCGGTGTTCCTGGTCGGCGCGATGGGGCCCGACCAGACCCGCCACGAGCTCAACCTCGTCGAGGCGGCGACCGCGGCGGGCGTTTCCCGGGTCGTCAAGCTGTCGGTCTGGCGGGCCGACGAGGAGCTGACGCCCATCGCCCGCCTCCACCGGCCCGTGGAGGCGGCGCTCCAGGAGTCCGGCCTGCGGTGGACGTTCCTGCGGCCGAACTTCTACATGCAGAACTTCTCCCGCCAGTTCGCCGCGTCGATCAGGTCGGCCGGCCGGTTCGCCCAGCCCCGCGCCGACGCCCCCATCAGCTTCGTCGACGTCCGCGACATCGCCCGGGTCGCCGCCCACGTGCTCACCACCGACGGTCATGACGGCCGCGTCCACGCCCTCACGGGCCCCGAGGCGCTGACCTACGACGCCGCCGCCGGGGTGCTCTCCCGGGTCCTGGACAGGCCGGTCCGCATCGTCGGGCTCTCGGACGCCGACGCCCGAGCCGCCATGCTGGAACGCGGCCTGCCCGCGTTCCACGCCGACGCCCTGATCGAGGTGAGCCGCGCGTACCGGGACGGCGGCGCGGAGACCGTCACCACGACGGTCCGCGACCTCACCGGCCGCGAGCCGACGACCTTCGAACAGTTCGTCCGCGACCACCGCTCCGCCTTCGTCTGAGCGGCCGCGGCAAGCGGCGGGCCTGAGTGGCGCCCGGCTCGCGCCGCACGAGTATTTGACCTCTAGGTCAAAAACCCGCTACGGTCGCGGCATGGGGAGACCGAAGGGCTTCGAACCGGACGTGGTCGTCGCGCGGGCGATGGAGACGTTCTGGACCAAGGGCTACGCCGACACGTCCCCCGCCGACCTGGCCGAGGCGACCGGAGTGGCCAAGGGCAGCCTGTACCACTCCTTCGGCTCCAAGCGCGAGCTGTTCGCCAAGGCGTTGGACTTCTACAGCCGGAGCGGCGTGGAGCTGACCGAGGAGTTCCTCTGGCGGCCGGGCACCACCAGGGAGCGCTTCCGCGCGTACTTCGCGATGCTCGTGGACATGGACCTGGACGGGCCGGTGCGCCGCGGCTGCCTGGCCCAGAACACGGTCGGCGAGCTCGGCGGGCGCGACGAGGAGGCCACCCGCGCGGTGCACCGGATGGAGGAGCGCATGATCGGGCTGTTCGCCGCCCGCATCGAGCAAGGGCAGCGGGACGGCGACGTCGACCGGGGCGTCGACGCCAAGGCGCAGGCGCTGCTCTTCCAGACCACCCTCGCCGGGCTGCGGGTCATGGCCAAGACGTTCGGCCGACCGGAGCTGTACCGGATCATCGACACCGCCCTGGCCGGCCTCTGAGGCGCGACACTTCGGACGAACGCCCCTTTTTACGCCCTCATTTTTGACCTCTAGTTCAAGAATTCGCTCATTTCAGGAAGGAAGATCATGGATCTCGGCATCAGCGGAAGGACCGCTCTGGTCACCGGCGCGAGTCGCGGCATCGGCCTCGCGATCGCACAGGCCCTGGCCGCGGAGGGCGTCCGGGTGGTGGGCGCCGCCCGCACCGTCACCCCCGACCTGGAGAAGGTCGCCGCCGCGGCCGTGCCCGTCGACCTGAGCACCCGCGACGGGGCGACGGCGGTCGTCGACGAGGCGCTCGCCGCGGTCGGCGGGATCGACTTCCTCGTCAACAACGTCGGCGCGGGCGACCCGGACGGGCTGACCGTCGGCGGGTTCCTCGACGTCGGCGACGAGCAGTGGCAGAGGATGTTCGATCTCAACCTGTTCAGCGCGGTGTGGACCACCAAGGCGGCGCTGCCGAGCATCCTGGAGCGCAAGGGCGCGATCGTGAACATCTCCTCGATCAACGCCCGGACGCCCACCGGCTCGCCGGTCGGCTACGCGGAGGCGAAGGCGGCGGTGGCCCTGTTCGGAAAGCGGCTCAGCGAGGAACTGGCTCCGCGCGGCGTCCGCGTGAACACCGTCTCCCCGGGCGTCGTCGCCAGCCCGCTGTGGACCGACCCGGACGGTTTCGGCGGCAAGGTGGCGGCCGCGTTCGGGATCGGCCACGACGACCTGCTCGCGGGCCTGCCCGGACAGGCCGGCATCGCCTCCGGGCGCATCACCGAACCCGAGGAGGTGGCGGACCTGGTCGCCTTCCTGCTGTCCGACCGTGCCGCCAACATCCACGGCGCCGACCACGTCATCGACGGCGGCACCCTCAAGACCGCCTGACAGAGCTCCGGGCCGCCCCTGGGGGCGTGTTCCTCAGGGCCTCGGTGAGGCGGTGGACGTCGGCCTCGGTGGTGCGCCAGTTGCTGAAGGCGGCGCGGAGCGCGGGCACCCCGGCATAGGTGGTCGGGGTGAGGAACGCCTCGTCCTTCAGGCCGGCGGCGAGGTCGGCGAGCCGCTCGGCGGTGGGGTCCCCGGCCAGCGTGAAGCACACGACGTTCAGGCGGACCGGTGCGAGCAGGCGCAGGCCGGGGATCGTCTCGACGGCCCGCCCGAGGGCGCGGGCGCAGGCGATGTTCCGCTGGACGATCTCGCGGTGCCCGTCTCGCCCGTAGGCCCGCAGCGTGAACCAGGCGGCGAGGGCGCGCAGGCGGCGGGAGTTCTCCGGGGTGAGGTGGACGGGGTCGGGCGTCTCGCCGAGCGGACCGAGGTAGGCGGCGGCGTTCTGGAACACCCGGGTCTGGAGGCGCCGGTGGCGGGTGAACTGCACGGCGCTGTCGTAGGGGACGTTCAGCCATTTGTGCAGGTCGACGCAGATGGAGTCGGCGGCGTCGAGTCCGGCGACCAGGTCCGCGTGGTCCGGCGACAGCGCCGCGAAGGCGCCGAAGGCGGCGTCGACGTGGAGCCAGAACTCGTGGCGTTCCCGCAGCGCGGCGATGGCGCGGAGGTCGTCGAAGTCGACGGTGTTGACCGTGCCGGCGTTGGCGACCACGATCGCCGGGCCGCCGGCCTGGGCCAACGCCCGCTCCAGCGCCTCGGGGTCGACCGCCTCCCGGCCGTGCAGAACCGGCACCTGAACCAGCGAGGCACGGCCGAGACCGAGGAGGGACAGGCCCTTCCCGATGCTCGAATGCGGACTGCCCGACAGGACGCGCACCCGCCCCAGTGCCGCCGTGCCCTCCTCCGCCACGGTGACGCCCATGCGCTCGCCGAGCCATTCGCGGGCGACCGCCAGGCCCACCGTGTTGGACATGGTCGCACCGCTGACGAACGCCCCCTGGTGCGCGGCGCCGAGACCGAACAGCTCGCGCAGCCAGCCGACCGTCCGGCGTTCGAGCTCCGGGCCCGCGCCGTCGAGCGCCGACGTGGGGTTCTGGTCGGCGGCCGCGGTCAGCCAGTCGCCCGCCAGCGCGGCCGGCGTGGCGCCGCCCGTGACGAAGCCGAGGTAGCGGGGCCCGGCGCTGGCGGACAGCAGCGGAGCCCACTCGCGGGTGAACTCCGTGAGCGCCGCCGCCAGCCCGTCCCCCTCCTCGGGGAGCGGCACCGGCTCGGGCAGGTGCAAGGGCGGGACGACCGGCTGCTCGTCCAGGCGACCGAGGATGTCGTTCGCGCTCAGGCCGACCGTCCGCAGGAGATCCGGAAGCCGGGCGAGATCTGCGGCGAGGCGTGGATGCATGAGCGCGACGGTATCCAGGGCGGCGTCACAGATCCTGGGCCAATCTTGGCAAACTGGACCAATGCGTACCACCGACCTCCAGTTGGCCGCAGCGCTGGGCGTGTGGCGAAGGCCGGGCGTCGCCCTGGCACGGGCGCTGGCCGACGCGGTCGGCGACGCCGCCCTGGACGGCCGGTTGCGGGTCGGTTCCCCGCTTCCCGCCGAACGCCGTGCCGCCGCCGCGCTCGGCGTGAGCCGGGGGACGGTGGCCGCGGCGCTGGACATCCTCCGCGACGAGGGATGGGTCGACACGCGCCGCGGCAGCGCGAGCACCCTGCGGCTTCCGCCGGAGGCGGCGATGCGCGTCGCCCCGGTCTCGGCCGTCGGCGAGGACGGTGCCATCGACCTGCGAAGGGCGGTTCCGGCAGCGCCCCACACGGCGTATCAGCGGGCACTGCTGAGAGCGGCCGAGCGTTCCGGCCCGGTCCTGGCCGAAAGCGGAGAGACCGGCGCGGGGCTGCCGGAGCTGCGCTCACTGATCGCGGACCGCTACACAGGCGAAGGACTCCTCACGCGGCCCGAGCAGATACTGATCACCTCGGGGGCGCGCGCGGCCCTCGCGCTGCTGACGGCGCACCTGCGCCCCCGGGCCGCGGCCGTGGAGATCCCCACCTATCCCGCCGTGCTGGCCGGCTTCCGTGCGGCCGGAACCCGCCTGGCCGGCTGCCGGGTCGCCACGGACGGCTGGGACCTGGACCAGCTCGACGACGCGTTCCGGGCCGCGGCGGGCGGGCTGGCCTACCTGGTCCCCGACTTCCAGAACCCGACCGGCGCGCTCATGCCGGGCGCCGCCCGGCGGACCGTGGCCCGGCTCGCCGAACGGCACCGGGTGACCGTGGTGGCGGACGAGACCATGCGCGACCTCGATCTGCGGGCGGCGCCGGCGCCGCTTGCCCGGATACCCCGCGCCGTCCTCGTCGGCTCCGCGGCCAAGACGGTCTGGGCCGGCCTGCGGGTCGGCTGGATCCGCGGGACGGCCGCGCTGGTCGGCGAACTGGCCCGCCATCCGCTGTGCGAGCCGCTGTCCGCGGCGCCGACGCAGCAGATGGTCGCCGCCGAGCTCCTCCGCGACCCGGCGCCGGTCCTGGACCACCGGCGGACGGCCCTGCGGCGGCAGCGCGACCACCTGAGCGGGCTGCTGGCCGGAGACGACCGCTGGCGGTTCACCGTCCCGCCGGGTGGGCTCGCGCTCTGGTTGCGCCTGACCGCCGTGCGATCCGACCTCGTGACGGCCCGGGCCCGCGCGCACGGGCTCGAACTCTCACCCGGGCCGTCCTTCGCGGCCGACGCGACCTGCTCCCACCATCTGCGCCTCCCCTACACCTCGCCGATCACCACGCTGGACCGCGTCGCCGCCGTCCTGGACGGCGCGTGCGGCGGCCGAGGCCCGCGGGTCCCGAGCCCGGGCCGCCGGGGGACGCGCCCCGGCCGGTGAGCCGTCGCCCGGGCGGTCGCGCCGCTCACTTCTCGGCCCTGTCGGCGAGGGCGGTCAGGTCGGACAGGATCTCGGACGCCATGACGGGGTGCAGCTCCCCGAACGTCAGCGGCGTCCCCTTGCTGGGCCAGAAGTCGGCGGGTTCCACGGCGAGCCACACGTACTCGAGGACCTGGTGGTCGCCGGTGGCGTCGAGCGCGCCGACCGCGAAGCCGGGATCGAGGTCGATGACGACGTACCGCCGGTCGGCGACGCGCCGGGAGATCCACCGCTCGACCCCGGCGTCCAGCGGCGCGCCGCGCTCCCAGCCCAGCTTCACCAGGCCGAGGACGTCGCCGAAGGGCAGCTTGAGGCCCTCGAACCGCTCCAGCCGCCCGCTGCCGCGCTCCTGCTCGGTCAGCGTGTGGACGGGGCGGGTGAGCTGCGGGAACGGCTGCGATATCTCGTAGTCGGCGAAGACCTCCGACCACGCCTTCACCGTGTCGCCGAGGTCCAGCGGGTGCGCGACGCCGACGCGGGCCGACGCGGGGAGGGCGAACGCCTCGTCGCCGGCGTCGGCGAAGGTCCGGTCCTCGGCGATGCGGAACGCGGCGGTCGTGCCGCCGTCCTCCGCCAGCCAGACCAGGCGGCGGGCGATGTGCCAGACGAGCGGGTGCCGGACGATGAACTCGCCGAACTCGGCGGGCGTCCAGCGGCGCCGCGTCACCATCGCCTGCTCCAGCCTGCGGAGCTGGTCGGCGGCGACGGTGCGGACGTCCTTCTTGAGCGCGGCGAACGCCTGGTAGGCGGCGGGCGCGAGTTCGGGGTCGTCCTTGGCGGCGGGCTTGGGGAGCGTCTTGCGCCGCTTGCCGTCCTCGTCGGCGACGAACGGCTTGAGCTGCTCGTCGAACCGGACGAGGAAGCGGCGCGTGCCGTAGTCGAGGGTCATGCCCCCTTCGGCGTCGAGGCCGAAGTCCGGGACGAGCCGGTCCGCGAGCTGGTCGGTGCTCAGGTCGAGCCGCTTCGCGACCTGCCGGATCCGCTCCTGCGCCTCTGCCTGGAGCCCCTTGAACTTCACCTTCTGGCCGATGCCGTGCAGGTGCATCAGCGCCACGTCGGTGCCGATCTCGGCGAGCACGTCCAGGCCGTGGACGGCGTTCTTGTGCCCGCCCTCCCCCGGCCACGCCCGGATGACCGGCGTGAGGCGCCGGACGGTGTCGTCGTCGCCGGTGCGGCCGAGCTGCCGCAGGGCCCAGGCGTCCTTGGACGGCTTGCCGGCGTCGAGCCACTGCTGGAACAGCGCCCACCCGCATTCGGACAGCGTGCCGGGTGCGCACGCCTCCGCCAGCTCGTCCATCGCGTACGGGGCCGGGAGCGCGAGCACCTCGACCAGACGGCCGACCGCCTCCCGGGGAAGGGCGCGTTCACCGCCCCGCAGCAGCACCTGCGGGAGCGGGGTCGGATCCAGCCATGCGCCGACGGCGGGGGGCCTGTCGAGGCCCGTCTCCACCGGCGGAGTGGACAGCAGCGTCCGGACCGCCTCGGCGGCCTCGTCGCCGTGCGCGTCGCGGGCCGCCGCGACCACGCCGTCGAGGCCGCGCAGGTCCCGCACGTACCGCAGGGCGGTCTCAGCGGGCCGCCGCTCCTTGGCCTTGTCGCCGAGCGCCGCCGGGACGAGCAGGGGCACCGCGTCGACCCCGTGGCGGCCGAACCACCGGCGGGCCGGGCCGAGGAGCGCCCCGCGCTTGACGAGCCCCTCCGCCATGAACCTCGCCACGCCGCCGTCCAGGTACGGCATCAGCGGCTCGCAGCAGGTGTCGGGGAACGCCTTGGCCGTCCGGACGGCCGGGGGCAGGGCGTCGAGTTCGTAGCGGGCCGCGAGAGGCCGCATCCACACGTGAGCCCACCGGACGCCGTAGCCCTTCCATCGGGGCATGAGGGGACGGATCAGCTCCTCCGGCCCGTACACCATCAGCTGCACGTTGCCCGAGTCGTGGCCGGCGGACGTGTAGGCCCCGACCAGCGCCTCCCAGTCGGGGGCGTCGGGCCTCTCGGTCTTCGGGTCCCACTGGAGCCACTCCTCCCGCTCGCCCTCCCGCCACACGAGCCGCGCCTCCGGGACGGTGAGGCCCTTGAGGACGGGGCGCCGCGGGTTCAGCCACGGCGGTCCTCCAGGAACGTCACGCAGCCCGCGTTCTCCATGGCGCCCGCGTTGAACTCGGGCACGAAGAGCTGGTCGTACTTCGAGAACGGGTACGGGC
>NZ_JBEUPA010000218.1:0-10442 GCF_040492065.1 Actinomadura sp. NPDC000929
GGAGGTGTTCCGGCGCGCGGTCCCGGCCGCCGGGCCGGGCCCGGCCGACGACCCCGAGGCGCTGACCGCCGCCGCCCGCGCCCACCTGCGCGACCGCTTCCTGCGCGCCCGCGTCGCGGTCACCGGCGCGAACTTCCTGGTGGCCGAGACCGGCACCCTGGTCCTGCTGGAGTCGGAGGGCAACGCGCGGATGTGCCTGACGCTCCCGGAGACGCTGATCAGTGTCGCCGGTATCGACAAGGTCGTCCCGACATGGGATGACATGGAGGTGTTCCTCCAGCTCCTGCCGCGCTCGTCGACCGGCGACCGGATGACCCCGTACGTCTCGACGTGGACGGGCGTGACGCCGGACGACGGGCCGCGCGCCTTCCACCTCGTCCTGCTCGACAACGGCCGCACCCGCGCGCTCGCCGACGAGGTCGGCCGCGCCGCCCTGCGCTGCATCCGCTGCTCGGCCTGCCTGAACGTCTGCCCCGTCTACGAGCGGACGGGCGGGCGCCCCTACGGCCCCGTCCACCCCGGCCCGATCGGCGCGGTGCTCACCCCGCTGACGCGGGGCGTGGAGAGCGCCGCCGACGCGTCCCTGCCCTACGCGTCCACGCTCTGCGGCGCGTGCGCCGACGTCTGCCCCGTGAAGATCGACATCCCGGACCTGCTGGTGCACCTGCGGGGGAAGGTGGTGGAGTCGCGCCGGAGGCGCCCGGTCCCGACGCCCGAGATGGCGCTGATGCGCGGCCTCGCCTGGACGCTCGGCGATCCGCGCCGCCACGAGGCGGCGGTGCGGCGCGGCGCACGCTGGGCGCGGCTGCTGTCGCGCGGCGGGCGGATCCGCCGCCTCCCGGGCCTGCTCGGCAAGTGGACCGAGGCCCGCGACCTGCCCGCGCCGCCGGCCGAGAGCTTCCGCGGCTGGTGGGACAGGACGCGGGCATGAGCTCGCGCGAGGAGGTGCTGCGCCGGGTCCGCGAGGCGCTCGGCGGTGCCCGCGGCCCGCGCCCGCCGGTTCCGCGCGGCTACGCCCGGCGGCCGGCCGCGGCCGACGCCGAGACCAGGGCCGACGTCCTCGCGCTGTTCACCGAGCGGGTCGCCGACAACCGCGCGGCGGTCCGGCACGTCGGCGCGGACGAGGCGGGCACGGCCGTGGCGGCCGCGCTGTGGGGGCGTGAGGTCAAGCAGATCGTCGTCCCCGCTGACCTGCCCTTCGGGTGGCTCGCCGAGCTGGACGGCGTGCGGGCCCTGGCCGACGCCCCGGCGGTCGACCTCGAGACCCTCGCCGCGTCGGACGGCGTCGTCACCGGGTGCGCGGTGGCCGTCGCGCAGACGGGCACGGTCGTCCTGGACGGCGGCCGGGCGCAGGGCAGGCGGGCGCTCACCCTCGTCCCCGGCTACCACCTGTGCGTGGTGCACGCCGACCAGATCGTCGGCACGGTCCCGGAGGCGGTCGGGCGGCTCGACCCGGCGCGCCCGCTGACGTGGATCAGCGGGCCGTCCGCCACCTACGGCATCGAGGCGGCGCGGGTCGAGGGCGCCCACGGCCCCCGGCACCTGGAGGTCATCCTCATCGAGGACTGACCGGTTCTAGCGCACGCCGCCGAGGACGACGCCGAGGCCCGCGCGGAAGCGGGCGTCCCAGTCGACCGCGCCGTCCTCGCCGGAGGCGATCCGGGCGGCGGCGCCGTCCTCGGCGGTGCCGCGCACCTCGAGGGCCGCGTGGCCGATCACGTAGCCGAGCAGGGTGTGCGCGGCGACGGCCGCGGCGTCCTCGGCAACGCCGCCGCGGCGCAGCACCTCCCGCAGCGACGCGAGGGTGGCGGCGAGCGCGGCCGGGTTGCGGCGGGTGACGACCAGGGGGAGGACGCCCGCGTGGGCCAGCAGGCGCTCGCGGTAGCCGTCCGCCCACGCCCGCAGCACGTCCTGCCAGCGCCCGGAGGCGGACGTGTCGGCCGGGGCGGCCGCGACGTGCGCGACCAGGCCGTCCAGGAGCTGCTCCTTGCCCCGGGGGAGGTGGTGGTAGATCGCCATCGCCTCGACCTCCAGCGCGTCGCCGAGGCGGCGCATGGTGAGGCGGCCGAGTCCCTGGCCGTCCACGATGCGCAGGGCCGCCTCGATGATCCGCTCGGTGGACAGGGGGGCGCGGTTCTGGGCGTTGATGCTGGGCTGCCTGACCATGAGGACAGACCTTACTACGTAAAGGGCCGAAGCCGGGTGTCCGCCGCCGCAACACGCCGGGACCCCGCGTACGCTTACCTCGATCGAACACTGCACGACCGTCGAGGGAGTACCGCCATGCCGCTGGGTCGCCGGGTGAGCAAGGACGTCGCCGAGCCGTACGAGGCCGACCAGCGGCTGGCCGCCGAGTACGACGACAGGCTCGCGGCGGCGGGCGACGCGGAGCGGGCGCTGCGGGACGCGCAGGCGTCCGGCGCCGCCGAGCCGGAGCTGGGGGAGCTGACGGTCGCGTTCGACCGGGCGATGACGGCCGTGCTCGCCGCCGCCGAGGCGGCCGAGCGGGTCGCGATGGGGCCGAAGGTGTACTCGACGCCGGCGCAGGACGCCAAGACGCGCCGCGCCGCCGAGATCGCCTACCGCAAGGCCAAGGCGCGCCCGGCGGTGCGCCCGTGGACCGACGAGGTCGACCGCCTGCGCACGGCGCGCGAGGCGCACCGGCTGAGCTTCAGGACGCGGCCCGCCGCCCGCGTGTGAGCCGCCGCGGGCACGCGGCGACACGGCGTCACCGGGTGGCACGGGCCACCGAACTTTGAGAGTCTGCCCTCTCCGGGGAACGCCGGGGGTGCTCGCGCCGCACGTTCGCGCCTGCGCGTCCCGGCGGGGAGGGCACAGGGTGCTCTGGACGTTGGGGGATGTCACGTGGAGCGCACGCCGCCGGACCGGTGCCGCGTACTGGAGTCCTACCAGGACGGCGTGAAGGCGATCATCGCCCTGGCGGAGACCGTCGCCGACTGGGACGTGCCGACTCCCTGCGCCGACTGGCAGCTGATCGACCTCGCGGGGCACCTGCGGTGCGTCGCGGAGAACTTCCTGGAGTACCTCCAGGACGCGCCCGACAGCCGGCTGGCGAAGCTGTTCGCGCAGGACGCGGCCACGGCGGTGCTGATCAGGCAGCAGGCGCGGCAGAACGCGGCCGAGCTGGCGGTGCTGCCGCCCGAGCCCGGCCCGGAGCGGATCCTGGCGTTCGGGGTGTCGGCGGGGGCGTACGCCGACCTGATGCCCGACATGTGGGACCGGACGCACCTGATCTACCGGGGCACCAAGTACACGGTCGGCGACCACGCGGGCGCGGCGTGCGTGGAGTGGCACCTGCACGCCTGGGACATGGCCCGCGCGATCGGGGCCGACTACCGGCCGCGCGACCCTGACCTGCTGGTGCCGGCGTGGCACTGGGGCGTCCCGCACCTGCCGCTGGAGCCGGGGGACGCGTGGGAGGCGGTGCTGCGCTCCTCGGGCCGCTCGCCGCGGTGGCCGGACCCCGGGGAGGGGCCCGGCCGGGCGCGGCGGCGGCGCTCGGGCCGGCAGTCCGCCGTCAGACGCCCGCCGGCCTCCCCGGGCGGGCCCGCAGGTAGACCAGCCAGGTGAGCGCGCAGCACACGGCGTAGAAGGCGATGAACGCGATGTACGCGCCGTCGCCGGTCCCGTAGGTCAGGAACGACTGCCGGAACGCGATGTTGACCAGGACGCCGCCGAACGCGCCGACGGCGCCCGCGATGCCGATGAGCGCGCCGGACAGGCGGCGGGCCTCGTGCTCGGCGGCGTCCGGGTCCCCGCCGTCCGCGACGCCGGCGTGCGCCTTCGCCCTGAAGATCGCCGGGATCATCTTGTAGGTGGAGCCGTTGCCGAGGCCGCTGAAGGCGAACAGCAGCACGAAGCCGGTGAGGAACAGCCCGAGCGACCCGAGCCGCGAGGCGGTGAGCACGAGGGCCGCCGAGACGGCCATCGCCACGAAGGTCGCGAAGGTGACCTTGGCGCCGCCGAGCCGGTCGGCGAGCCACCCGCCGCCGGGGCGGATCAGCGACCCGAGCGCGGGGCCGAGGAACGTCAGGTAGGCGGCCTTGATCGGCGTGTCGAACTCGGCCGCGAACTGCACCTGCAGGACCTGCCCGAACGCGAAGCCGAACCCGATGAACGACCCGAAGGTGCCGATGTAGAGCACCGACATGATCCAGGTGTGGCCGTCCCGGCAGACGTCGCGCATGGCCCGCCCGTCGTTGCGGGCGTGCGCGAGGTTGTCCATGGCGAGGGCGGCGCCGAGGGCGGCGAGGACGATGAACGGGATGTAGACGCCCGCGACGAGGCCGGGGTGGTCCTTGCCGGCGGTGGCGAGGACGGCCAGCCCGACGAGCTGGACGACGGCGACGCCGAGGTTGCCGCCGCCCGCGTTGATCCCGAGGGCCCAGCCCTTGAGGCGCTGCGGGTAGAACGCGTTGATGTTGGCCATCGAGGACGCGAAGTTGCCGCCGCCGACGCCCGCGACGGCCGCCAGCACCAGCAGCGTGGTGAACGAGACGCCCGGCTGGATGAGGACGGCGGCCAGCACCGCCGGGACGAGCAGCAGCGCGGCGCTGAAGATCGTCCAGTTGCGGCCGCCGAAGCGGGCGACGGCGAGGGTGTAGGGAATGCGCAGCGCCGCCCCGATGAGCGCCGGGACGGCGGTGAGGGTGAACTTGCCGGCCGGGTCGACGCCGTAGGCGGGGCCGAGGAACAGCACCAGCACCGACCACAGCGTCCACACCGAGAACCCGATGTGCTCGGAGAAGATCGAGAACACGAGGTTGCGGCGGGCCGTCCGGGAGCCTCCCGCGGCCCAGAAGGCGGGGTCCTCGGGGCGCCAGTCGTCGATCCACCGGCCCTTCGGCGGACGGGTGCGCTCGGCGCGCGCGGCTTCGGTCGTGGCGGTCATCAGGGGGTCTCCTTGGGTCGCTCGGACGGCCCGACCGTAGGAATCCGGGGTTTCGCCCGTGTGTGACCGGTCATACGGCAGTGATAACTCCGCTGCACAGCGTGTCCCGCCCGCTGTGAGGTGCGGGGTAGACCCGGGCGCGCCCGGGTAGGCAGGGGGAGGCGGCGGGGGAACGGAGACGTGAGGATGGGAACCTGCGAGGTCTGCGGGAACGAGTACGCGATGGCGTTCGAGGTGCACGCGCAGGGCCAGGTGCACACGTTCGACTCGTTCGAGTGCGCGGTCACCAAGATGGCGCCGATCTGCGAGCACTGCCAGTGCCGCATCATGGGGCACGGCGTGGACGTGGGCGGGCACTTCTACTGCTGCGCCCACTGCGCCCATGCCGCGGAGCCGGAGCGCGCCCGCACGATCCAGGACGCCGTGTCGGTGTAGAGCGCTGCGGAGATAGGCGCGGTGCGGCTCCAGCCGCGGTACGGGTGGGGCCGTGTCGCGGGTGCGGGCGGGGCGCCGGAGCGACCGCCCGGCCCGGTTCAGGCGCGGGCGGTCCCGAACGCCTGCTCGCGGCCGTCCTCCAGGTAGACGGCGCTGCCGGCGGCCATGGCCCGCAGGCTGGGCTCCATCCGGCGCGACACATGCGGCGGCGCGAGTTCGGGGACCTTCTCCGGTGCCACGAGGATGTGGTCCGACAGCTCCTCAGGAGGCAGCCGGATCGCCGCGATCTCCTCGCCGGTGATGGTGCCGCCGAACACGAAGACGTTGACCGCGTCGACGCCGTCGTCGCGCGGCGATCCCCAGTCGACGCAGGCCAGGCCGTGCAGCCGGGGGACCAGGCCGAGCTCCTCCTCGCATTCGCGCACGCACGCCGACAGCGGGGACTCGTCGGCCTCGATCACCCCGCCGGGCAGGAACCAGCCCTCGCTGTAGGTGGGCTTGACCAGCAGCACCCGCCCCAGGTCGTCCAGCAGCAGGGCGGCCGCGGCGCCGCGGGCCCGCGGCAGGGAGGCGTAGTAGGCAAGGTCGGGCATGCTCCGAGGTTAAGCGTGATCACCCCGGACCGGTTCCGGCCGTCCCGGGACGGCGGCCGCATCCGTCCGCGAGATCGCCGGAGCACCGCGAATCCGTTCGACAACCGGGCAAAAGGCAACGAATAGGCCATGACAGGGATCGACAACGCTTGACACGCGTTCGTCAAGGCGTGTCGCGGCTCCGCGGGCCCGACTCCTTGACATCGCCGGGCGCACGGGGTGAACGGCATTTAACGCCGGGGTCACGCGCGGGACTCGCCGGTGAAACCGGGCGCGCCGACTCTCGGCGGATGGCCGAGACTCCCACGCACTGCCCGTACTGCGCCCTGCAGTGCGGCATGACGCTGCACGACGGCGGTACGGAGCCCCCGCGGGTGGCGCCGCGCGACGACGTGCCGGCCAACGGCGGAGGACTCTGCCAGAAGGGGTGGACGGCGGCCGAGGTGCTCACCGTCCCCGACCGGCTGACCGCGCCGTTGATGCGCCGGGACCGGGACGCGCCGCTGGAGCCGTGCGGCTGGGACGAGGCGCTCGACCGCGTCACCGCGGAGGTCGGGCGGCTGCGCGAGCGGCACGGGCCGGACGCCGTCGCGGTGTTCGGCGGCGGCGGGCTGACCAACGAGAAGGCGTACCAGCTCGGCAAGTTCGCGCGGATCGCGCTCGGCACCTCCCAGATCGACTACAACGGGCGCTTCTGCATGTCGTCGGCGGCCGCCGCGTCCGGGCGGGCGTTCGGCCTGGACCGCGGCCTGCCGGGCCCGGTCACCGACCTCGCGGCGTCCGGCGCGGTCCTGCTCGCGGGCGGCAACCCGGCCGAGACGATGCCGCCGTTCATGCGGCACCTGGCGCGGATGCGCGAGGGCGGCGGCGCCCTCGTCGTCGTGGACCCGCGCCGCACCGCCACCGCCCGCCAGGCCGACCTGCACCTGCAGCCGACGCCCGGCACCGACATCGCGCTCGCCAACGGGCTGCTGCACCTGGCGCTCGCCGAGGGCCTGGCCGACGAGGAGTACATCGCGGCCCGCACCACCGGGTTCGACGCCGTCCGGACGGTCGCCAACGCCTACTGGCCCGACCGCGCCGAGCGCATCACCGGCGTGCCCGTGCCGCTGATGCGCGAGGCCGTCCGGCTGCTGGCCCGGGCCTCCCGCGCCCACGTCCTCACGGCGCGGGGGTCCGAGCAGCACGCGCGCGGCACCGACACCGTCAGTTCCTTCATCAACCTGGCCCTCGCGCTCGGGCTGCCGGGCCGGGAGGGCTCCGGGTACGGGTGCCTGACGGGGCAGGGCAACGGGCAGGGCGGGCGCGAGCACGGCCAGAAGGCCGACCAGCTGCCCGGCTACCGCAGGATCGACGACCCGCAGGCCCGCGCGCACGTCGCCGGGGTCTGGGGCGTCGACCCCGGCGCCCTGCCGGGGCCGGGACGGTCGGCCTACGAGCTGCTGTCGGCGCTCGGCACCGCGGACGGCCCGAAGGCGCTGCTGCTGTTCGGGTCCAACCCCGTCGTGTCGGCGCCCAGCGCCGCGGCCGTGCAGGAGCGGCTCGGCGCGCTCGACCTGCTCGTGGTGGCGGACTTCGTGCCGTCGGAGACCGCGCGGCGCGCCGACGTCGTCCTGCCGACCGCGCAGTGGGCCGAGGAGTCGGGGACGATGACGAACCTGGAGGGCCGGGTGCTGCGGCGGCGCCGCGCCGTCCGCCCGCCGGGCGGCGTGCGCACCGACCTGGAGATCCTCGCCGCGCTCGCCGAGCGGCTCAGGGCGCCGGGGGAGTGGAGCACCGACCCGCGGGCGGTGTTCGGGGAGCTGCGCCGCGCGAGCGCGGGCGGCCCCGCCGACTACTCCGGCATCACCTACGAGCGGATCGAGGCCGAGGGCGGGGTGTTCTGGCCCTGCCCGTCGCCGGACCACCCCGGAACGCCGAGGCCCTACCTGGACCGCTTCCCCACCCCCGACGGGCGGGCGCGGTTCGTCCCCGTCGAGCACCGCGGCGCCGCCGAGGACGTCGACGCCGACTACCCGGTGTACCTGACCACCGGGCGCGTCCTCGCGCAGTACCAGTCGGGCGCGCAGACCCGGCGCGTCCGGCGGCTGGCCGAGGCGGCGCCGGGGCCGTTCGTCGAGCTGCACCCCGACCTGGCCGGGCGCCTCGGCATCGAGGACGGCGCCGGCGTGCGGGTGGAGAGCCGCCGGGGCGCGGCCACCGTGACCGCGCGGCTGACCGGCGCGATCCGCTCCGACACCGTCTTCATCCCGTTCCACTGGGCGGGGGAGGGCCGCGCGAACCTGCTCACCAACCCCGCGCTGGACCCGGTCTCGCGGATGCCGGAGTTCAAGGTGTGCGCCGTCCGGCTGCGGCCCCTGCCCGCCGAGGGGGACGGCGCCGCACCCGGCGCGAGGTGAGCCCCTTTTAACACGGCGGTGACAAAGGGGACCCAACCGCGAAACCGCCCCTTCCGAGTATCGGACCATCGGACAGTTCCCCGCCAGGAGGTTGCCGCGCGATGACCACGACACCCGAAGCGACGATCGTCAGGGAGCGGGCGGGCCGGCCCGCGGCCCGCTGGTTCGACATCTGCTCCTACGTCGGCCTGACCCCCGAGCGGGGCGCCTGCGCGATGGTGGACGGGACGCAGGTGGCGATCTTCCGGACCTTCGACGGCGGCCTGTACGCGCTGTCGAACCTCGACCCGTTCAGCGGCGCCTACGTGATGTCGCGGGGGATCCTCGGCACCAGGGACGAGGCGCCGACCGTCGCGTCCCCCATGTACAAGCAGGTGTTCGACCTGCGGACCGGGGCGTGCCTGGACGACCCGCGGGTGGCGCTGCCGACCTTCCCGGTCCGCCGCTCCGGGGACCGGGTGGAGGTGGCGCTCACCGATGAGCACCGGCAGTGAGCCGCTGGCCGGGTTCGCCGTCGGCGTGACCGCGGCCCGGCGCCACGAGGAGCTCGCGACGCTGCTGGAGCGGCGCGGGGCGAGGGTCGTGCTGGCGCCCGCCATCCGCCTGGTCCCGCTCGCCGACGACGCCGAGCTGCTGGAGGCCACCCGGGCGTGCCTGTCCGGGCCCCTGGACCACGTCGTGGTCACGACCGGGATCGGTTTCCGGGCGTGGCTGGAGGCGGCCGACGGGCACGGCATGCGCGAGGCGCTCATCGGGCGCCTGGCCGAGACCGACATCCTGGCGCGGGGCCCGAAGGCGCGCGGCGCGATCCGGTCCGCGGGCCTGCAGGAGCGCTGGTCGCCGGACTCGGAGGAGTGCGCCGAGGTGATCCGGCACCTGCTGGACCGGGAGCCGGCCGGGGCGCGCGTGGCCGTGCAGCTGTACGGGGAGCGCCAGCCGGAGCTGATCGCGGCCCTGCGCGCTGCCGGCGCCGAGGTGATCGAGATCCCGGTGTACCGCTGGTCGCGGTCCGAGGACTCCACGCAGCTGCGCCGGCTCGTCGGGCAGGCGGTCGCGGGCACCATCGACGCGATCACCTTCACCAGCGCTCCGGCGGTCGCCGCGACGCTCGCGGTCGCCGCCGAGGACGACCTGGAGGAGGCCCTGCTGGAGGCCCTGCGCACCCATGTCGTGGCGGCGTGCGTCGGCCCGGTCACCGCGCAGGCGCTCACCGAGCGCGGCGTCCCGACCGTCCAGCCGGAACGCGCCCGGCTCGGCGCGCTGGTGCGGGCGCTGGTCGCCGACCTGCCGCGGCGGCGGTCGCGGCGGCTGTCGGTGCGGGGCTTCTCGCTGGAGCTGCGCGGGCACGCCGTCGTCCTGGACGGCCAGTTGAGGCCCATCGCGCCCGCGCCCATGGCGATCCTGCGGGCCCTCGCGCGGCGCCCCGGGCACGTGGTGTCGCGGGCGGAGCTGTGCGGGGTGCTGCCGGGCCGGCTGGCCGTCGCGCCCGGCATCAGGGAGGCCTGGGCGCGGGAGGCGCGGCCGCGGGACGCCCGCCCGCAGGCCGACGAGCACGCGGTGGAGATGGCGGTGGCGCGGCTGCGGCGCGGTCTCGGCCGGCCCGGCATCGTCGAGACCGTCGTCAAGCGCGGGTACCGGCTGGCGTGCGACCCGCGGATCGCCGACCGGCTCCCGGCGGGCGCCGGTGGCTGAGGCCGGAGGCGCGCCGCCCGCGCTGCTCGCGGTGGCGCACGGCACGAGGGACCCGGCGGGGCCCGCGGTGGTGCGGGCGCTGCTGGACCGGGTCCGGGCGATGCGTCCGGGCCTGCGGGTGGCCGAGGCGTACGGCGAGCTGTCCGAGCCGTCGCTGGAGGAGGCGGCGGAGGGGCTGCGCGGCGTCCCGGTGGTCGTGGTCCCGCTGCTGCTGGCGCGCGGGTACCACGCCCTGGTCGACGTCCCCGGCCGGGCGGGCCGCCTGCTGCCGGGGGCGGTGACGTCCCGGCCGCTCGGCCCGGACGCGCTGCTGGCCGGGGCGCTGGCCGCCCGGCTGGCCGAGGAGGACCGGATCTCGCCGGACCGCCGGGACGCGGTCGTCCTCGGCGCGGCGGGGTCCGCCGACCCGGC
>NZ_JBEUPA010000219.1:0-10213 GCF_040492065.1 Actinomadura sp. NPDC000929
GCTCCGCGGGCTCGGCGTGCGGCCGGGGGCGCGGCGGCGGCGCCCGGACCGCCCCGCGCACGGCTGGCAGGCGCTGACCCCGACGGAGCGGAAGATCGCCGCGCTCATCGCCGAGGGCCTCACCAACCCGCAGATCGCCGAGCGGGAGTTCATCTCCCGGTACACGGTGGAGACGCACCTGAAGCGCGTCTTCGCCAAGATGAGCGTCCGCAGCCGCACCGAGCTCGCCGCCCGGGTGCTGTCCGGTCCCGCGTTGTCGAGTTCCGAGTGACGCGGGCGGGGCGGGTCAGCGCGGGCCGACGGCGTCGTAGCGCAGGCCGCTGGAGGCGGTGCCGCCTCCGGTGCGCTTGGCGCGGGCCAGCCACAGGTGCACCGAGCCGTCGGTCCAGCGCGCGAGGCGCCATTCCCGCACGACGCGGGTCCCGGCGCGGCCGACCTCCTCCTCGGGGATCTCCAGTCTCGCCACCCGCCCGGTGTCGTTCTCCATCGTCCAGTCGAGGACGCGGCTGTGCCCGATCACCGGCACCGGCGTCCCGTCCCTGGTGGGCTGCTGGAGGGGGACGCGGCGCAGCCGGATGCCGTCCGGCCGCCCGTCGGCCGGGGCCGGGACGAGCGGCACCCAGTTCTCCGGCACGGTGGTGGCGAAGGTGTAGGTGAGCTCGGGCAGGCCGGGGACCTCGGCGCGCGGCGGGATCCCGGCGCGCGGGACCTGGCCGTCCCGGTCGATCGGCTCGCCGGTGGCGCCGGTGACGGTCCGCTCGATCGCCCAGGCGAGGTTGGCGGTCTCGTCGCGCAGGAACCGGACGTCCTCGACGGGCGCCGAGCTCTGCGTCGAGAACGTGGTGGGCGGCAGGACGAGCAGGGGCGCCGGCGGCCCGCCGCGCGCGGACGCGGGCCGGAACAGCCCCCAGCCGCGCCCGGCGTCGGCGGCGCCGTAGGCCGCCGGGGGGACGAGGGTGCGGACGCCGAAGCTGTCGGTCACCACGAGCGAGCGGACGCGGGTGACCGATCCGCTCGGCACCTCCACCGGGACGACGAAGTGGTCGTTGGCGTACACGGTCGCGTACTCCAGCAGGACCATCCGGGCGAGGTCGGTGGTGCCCGCGCCGATCCGGCCGAGGTTGACGTCGGCGTCCTCCATCTCCCAGAACCGCGTCGCGGGCATGCCGGGGTAGGCGGCCACGGTCGGGACGACGACGAGGGTGCGGCGCTCCGAATCGGACGCGGCATCGGACGGGGCGCCGAGCGCGGCGTCCGGGTCGTGGTCGAGCTGGTACCAGTCGAGCCGGTCGCCGTCGTACTCGGGCGCGGTCAGCACCGTCTCGCCGACGGAGTCGGAGGCGGCGGCCGCGAAGGCGTACTCCAGCCGTTCGCGCTGCCAGGCGCGGGCGCCGGCGCCCGGTGTGTCGACCAGCGGAAGGAACCCCTCGGGGGCGGGGCCCTCCCCCGCCTGGAGCCAGGCCAGCCACCCCGCGACGGCGGCGGCGACGGCCGCCAACAGCTCGGGCGGGACCGGCACCGTCCCCGGGAACCGGCCCCTGGCGTGGTCGCGCAGCACGTCCGTGCCGTGGGGCGCCCGCCCCGCCATGATCCGCAGGTAGCCGGCCGTCGCCTCGTCGGCTTCGGACGGACCGGCGGGCGGCGGGCTCGGGATCGGGTAGCGGGCGACGACCGCCGCCCGCAGGGCGCCGGCGCCGTGCTCGGCGAGGAAGCGGAGCAGTTCCTGCCCGGTCTCGGCGGCCCAGCGCAGGTCGTGGGCCCCGGCGGCGTCCTCGGCCTCGACGGCCGATTCCAGCGGGCGGCCGGCGGGCAGCGGCGCCGCCGGCCCGCCCGAGGGCCCGTACCGGACCTCGGCGAACCGGGCGGACTCGACGTCGAGCCTGGCCAGCACGGGGGTCCCCGCGTCCTCGCCCTGGAACTCCCCGAGCTGCCACTGCCGGGCGAGGAGCCAGAGCGGGTCGGCGGTGCGGGCCTCCAGCGCCGGGCTGAGGTCCTCCGCGCGGGTGCGCGGCTCCAGCCGGCTCCAGGTGGTGATGGACGGGACGTGCTCGGGCTCGGCGGGCTCCGCGGCGGCCCGGGTGTCGGAGACGGTCATCGCGTTCCCTCCGTGGTGGCCGGCGCGGCGGCGGGGCCGTCCGGGGCCGCGGCGTCCGGGACGAAGTCGGTCGAGGTGCCCGGCTCGGCCATGTTCACCGGGAAGTGGGCGGCGGGCAGGATCTGCCCGATGTCGCCGAGCGAGTCGAGGTCGGCGGCGCGGGTCGTGGTCAGGATGAAGGCCCAGTTCAGCGCCTGGAGGACGGCGTCGGGGTCCCAGGTGGGCGCGTCGTCGGCGGGCACGGCGACCAGCACGGCCTGCGGCGCGGCGGCGCCGGGCGCGTCGTGCTCGAAGGCCAGCCCGGTCGTCCGCCGGGCGGCCGGGACGACCTCGGTCCACTCGTCCACGACGAGGCCGGAGACGGGCCGGGTGAGGTCGAGGTCCCCGACCGTGATCACCGCCATGGACACGACGTCGCCGTCCGGGGGGCTCTCCCCGGCCCACCGCTCGCCCGGCTTCCCGGGGAGCTGGACGGCGCGCGGAGTGGCGGGGACGGTCGCCGCGCCGGCCCCGGTCAGCGCTTCGGTGTAGGTCAGGACCTTCTGGAGGTTCGCCAGCTTCGGCCGCACCCGGGCGTACTTGGCCAGCCAGCGCCGGACGTCGTGCGCCGACCCGCCCTCCAGCTCGTTCCCGGCCGCGAGGGCGGCGGCGAGCGGGCCCGGGGCGGGCAGGGTGACCGACTGCAGGACGGGCAGGTCCTGGCCGAACAGCGTCCGGAGCCGGGCGGTCTGGAACTCGCGGCGCCGGGCGGGGCCGGCCGCCGGGACGTCGAAGTCGGCGATGGCGCAGCCGCACGTCTCGGCGGTGCAGGTCAGCGGGCGTCCCCGGAACTCGGCGACCAGCCGGCAGTGCGCCAGCCGGCGCTGCCGGAGCTCGGCCCGCGCGGACGCGGCCTGCTCCAGCACCTGCTGCTCGGTGCCGGACCTCGGCGGCGGGGCCACCGCGCCGAGCACGCCGAACCCGGCGGCGGTCCGCAGGGCGGGGCGCACCGCCGCGGCGGTCGGCCCGGCGAGGCCGGCGATGGCCGTGCCGGCGAGCTGCCAGGCGAAGTCGGCGCGGTTGCGCGTCGCCTGGTCGAACCCGCTCTCGGCGGCGGACCCGGGCCCGTCGAGGTCGGCGGCCTCCACCTGCCGCGACTGCGTGAGCAGCCGCCGCACCGCCGAGGCCGCCTCCAGGAACTCGGCGAGCGACACCTGGTCGTACGGCCAGGCGGGGTCGCGCTCGAAGCCCGGCTCCAGCGTCCAGTCCTCGCCGATCTTCGAGGCGTCCCGGCGCGGCCAGGCGGCCGCCTCGATCCGTCGCTCCAGTTCGGCGCCGGCGTCCGGGGCGGCGCCCCGGACCGGGGCGGCGACGTGGTCGACGGCGGGGATCTGCAGGTAGTCGAGGCTCAGCGGGGGCTGGACGGCGGTGCGCGTCCCGTCCGGCGAGCGCCAGGTGTTGCGCCACTTGACCCGCCAGTTCGGCGGCAGCAGCGCGGTGGCGAGGACGTCGGCGGGGGCCGCGGCGACGACCCGCGGCTGCTCGCCCACGGCGGCGCCCCAGCGGAGCTTGTCGAACCGTGCGTCGTGGTTGAACAGCAGGAGCACCCGGTGGGTGACCGCCGCGCCGCTGTCGGCCGTGCGGCAGAACTGGAGCTCCGGCGGGGTGCTCGCGCCGTGCGCGGAGGCGTCGAGGGCGGCGGCTGCCCGCGTGGCGTTGCCCTGGGCGATCTGGTGGACGCCCTCGGCGAGCAGCGCGTCCCCGACCGCGTCGACGGCGTCCGCGACGTCGGCGAGGACGTCCTCGACCGCCGTCCGGTCGCCGGGCGGGAGCGACGCGAGATCCTCCTCCAGGTCGCCCGCGCGGTACAGCCGGTGAAGCTCCAGCCCGTCGGTCACCGCGGTCGACTCCACGGCCGGTTCCGCGGTCCCCTCCGGCGTGACGGTGTGCGCGCGGACGGGCGCGGCGGCCCGGAACAGCGGCAGATGCTGGTCGAGGGGCCCGTCCGGGTGCTCGTGCAGGCCGCGTTCGAACCGGTAGCCGAGCAGCAGGCCGAGGGGCTGCCCGGCGCGGACGCCGGAGACCAGCTGCTCGGCGAGCCGCACCCGCCGTGAGGTCAGGTCGACGGCCAGCGGATTCCCCTGCTCGTCGCGCCCCGCAGGATCATCGTCCGGCTGCGCGTCCGCGACGTCGTGGGAGCGCCAGCCGCTGCGCAGCACCGCCGCGGTGACCGCCTGGCCGAGCGTCGGCGCGTGCACGTGCCCGGCGCCGTCCGGGGCCGGTTGGAGCGGCCCCTCCGGGACGCCGTCGGGCAGCGGGACCTCCTCTCGGGCCACGGAGGGCGGCGCCAGGTCGCAGACCCAGCCGTAGCCGCCGATGTGCGTCCCGGCGGCGTCTCCGGCGGGACGCTCCCGGACGAGCCGTTCCAGCCGGCGCGCCGGGAACGAGGTGATCCAGGCGTCCAGCCGGTGGGCGGTCAGGGCCAGCGTGCCCGCCACCTCGCGCTCCAGGCGCTCCGGGTCGACCCGGAGGTCCACGAGCCGGTCCAGCGCGTCGCGGAACTCCCTGATCCCGGCGGTGACGGCCGCGTGCCGCTCGTCGCCGGGCCGCTGCGCGGCGGCGAGGTAGTCGCCGACCGTCAGGGCCGGGTCGGCGCCGCCGCCGGGCAGCGGCAGCGGCCGCGCGAGGCGCCGCGCGAGCGTCGAGGTGACCTCGCGGGGGAAGACGTCCACCAGCTCGGGGTCGGGGACCTGCCCGACGCCCTCGATCAGCCCGGCCGCGTTGGAGTGCTCGCCCAGCAGCGCCGCGCGCAGCAGCCGCTGGAAGAGCGGCACCGGCCCGGACGGTACGGGGACCTGGTCGGCGCACAGCCCCGGCGCGGCCAGTTCCGTGAGGTACGCCCGGATCGCCGCCGCGTCGGCGCCCGCCACCGGCGTGCCGAGCCGGATCGACTTGTCGGCGAAGACCGCCAGGGCCAGCCGCGGGTCGTCGCCGGTCGCGAGCCCGAGGTCGGCGAGCAGCCGCCGGGTCGGCCCGGCCACCTGCTCGCGCCAGTCGCCGCCGAGCTCCAGGCGCGCGAACCGCCACAGCCAGGCGACGTACTCGTTGCCGAGCATGCCGCGCACCCGCATCTCGCGCGGGAGCGCGTCGGTGGCGAGGATGTCGAGCATGACGCCGTCTGGGTCGGCGAGGCCGGGGCGGATCCGCGGCACCGGCGACCGCGACCACACCCGGTTCATCAGCCGGACGAGCAGGTCGACCGCCCTGGCCTCCCCCGCGCCGCCGGACTTCCACCGGGCCATCGACGCGACCGGCAGCACCCCGTAGACCTGGGCGCCGACGCGCAGCGCGGGCAGCGGCCCGTCGGGGTGGACGTGGGAGACGAAGTGCGAGCGGACGGCGGGCAGGTCGGCGGTCCAGCCCGCCTCCGCGCCGTCCGCCAGGTGGCGGACGAGGTAGTCGAGCCCGACCGGCCAGAGCAGCCGCCGCACCGCCGCACCGGGACGGCGCAGGTCGTCGGCGCCGTTCGGGGCGCGACCGAGCGCGGTGGCCGCCCCGGACGGGACGGGCCCGCGCCGCGTCCGCTCCAGGACGTCGCCGTCCCGGTGGGCGAGCGGGAGGCCCAGCGTGTCCGCGAGCAGGGCCGCCGCGGTCTCCGGGCGGGCCGCCGTCGCGGGCGCCCCGGTCACCCGCGCCGAGAGCGCCGCCTCGCGCGACCGGGGCGCGTAGCCGCTGGACACGGTCTCGGTGTTGTTGGTCGGGGTGCCGGGCGGGACGAACCCGAGCCCGACCGTCGCGGCCTGCGCCTCCAGCAGCTCCGACAGGATCGTGGCGCCCCGTGCGGGGGTGGCCCCCTCGTCCACGCCGTACACGGCGAGGAACGCGACGTGCTCGGTGACGCCCTCGACGACGGCCGCCATCCCGGCGTCCACCGCGGCCTGGAAGTCGACCAGCCAGCGCATGCCCTCGTCGACCGGAGGGTCCTCGTCGGTGAGGGGGCGGGCGGCGTCGTCACCGGTCCGGACGGGCGACGGGCCGACCGCCAGGTCGGGCCGCACCTCGTTGGGGAAGTCCGCCTCGATGCCACGCCCCCCGGTGAAGCGGGCGAAGAAGCGCCAGCGGGTGGGCAGCGCCCGAGCGCGCGGTGCCCGCATCCAGGTGCCGGTGCGTTCGAGGGGGCCGGGGAAATGTCCGGTGGCGTCCGGCTGCATCACCCGGGCGATCCAGGTGGCACGGGGCGCGCCGTGGTACCGGACGAGCTCCTCCCAGGCGTCCGGCTCGCCGCCGCGCTCCCAGTAGCGGCGGCCTTCCCGCCGCTCCGCCGCGGTCAGCTCCGCCTCGTGCGAGTCGACGTGGATCTGGTCGGGGTAGACGCGGACGAGCAGCCGGGTGCCGTCGAACCTCGTCTCCAGCCGGACGGGCAGCAGCGTCACCGGGTACCGGGTGGACAGCGTCCACGCCGCGGCCGGGGCCTGCTCGGTCAGCGGTCGGGTCATCGGAGGGCTCCAAGGGCTCGCAGAGTTCCGGCGGTTCCGGCGAGGGCGGCCGGCTGCGGGTCGGGTGGCAGCAGGTCGCTCGCGTGCCGGGCGACGAGCGCGGGGCGCTGGAGGACGACGCGGGCCATGTCGGCGGCGTTGCGGCCGAAGACCGCGCCGTCCAGGGGCTCGCCGCCGAACCCGCCCGCGCCCGGCGACAGGAACCGCGCGTCCGCCGGGAGGTGGCCCCAGTGCAGGTCGTCCCAGTGGGCGCCCGACCAGGGCGTCCCCGGCACCCAGTCCTCGGGCGGGTCGTCCACGCCGAAGCGGGGCGCGGTGGGCTGCTCGCGCAGCAGGAAGAAGTACCCCGGCCTTCCGGCGGCCGGGTCGGCGTCGCCCCGGGCCTGCCCGGCGGTCAGCGGGAAGCCGAACAGCAGCAGGTCGGGGTCCAGCCGGGCGTGGAAGATCGGCGGGATGTCCGGGCCGGTGACGTCGCGCCGGCCGGCGGCCGTCCACGTCGCCGCGCGCATCGTGACGGCGGTGGCGGGGTAGCGGCGCAGCACCTCGCCGCGGACGACGAGGATCAGCGACCGCTCGTCCGGCCCGCCCACGGCGGTGAGGTGGGCGCCGAGCGGCCCGGCGCCCCACGCGGGGTCGGTGAACGGCGGGATGTCGGTCAGCGGGGCGCCGGCCGAGACCGCGTTCCGCACGTCCCAGAACTGCCGGAACCAGGTGTTGCGCGGGTCGGCGGGGAACTCCCGCCACAGCATCTCCCGGCTCGTCTCGTGGTTCAGGCCCACCATGAACGCCTCGATGAAGCGCGGGTTCGCGGCCAGCGCGGTCAGCGTCTCCGGCGCCACCTCCGGCAGGCCGGGGACGACGTTCTCCTGCGACAGGCCGCGAAGCAGCTCGTAGGCGGGCACGTTGAACGCGACGCCCGCGAGCAGCCGCCGCAGCGGATCGCCGGTGTCGGGGATCGCCGAGGCGAGCGGCCCGTCGCCGAGCCTCAGGCCGTCCAGGACCTTGGGCGGCACCGTGTCCTCGGGCCTGAGCCGGTCGCGGACCGCCGCCGCCGTGGCGTCCACCGGGACGGCCTCCCCGCGCGCGTCCCGCGCCAGGGCCTGCGCCGGGGCGAGGTACCGCTGGTGCCGCAGCGCCGCCTTCATGAAGTCGTCGCCCATGGCGGCGCGGTCGGCGACGAGGCTCGGCCGCAGGTCGGCGAGCGCGACGCCGCCGCCCCGGACGGACGCGCCGGGCAGCCGGTCGACGGGGCGCGACTCGCCCCAGCCGGTCGCGAACCCGTCCGGGTCGAGGTCGAACCCGATGCGGTAGGCGGCGTCGTTGCCGTCCGCGGTGCTCCCCACCCGGTAGACCAGCAGGTCGGGCCGGCGCGTGCCGCTGAAGTCGGCGACGACGATCCCGGCGCCGTGGTCCCAGCCGGCCTCCCGGTCCTCGGGGACGGGGACGGGCGCGCTCCAGCCGCCGAGGACGGCGCCGCGGCGGTTCAGCGTCCGGCCGACGCCGTACCGGGCGACGGTGCGGCCCCACTCGTTCCCGCCGGTCCACAGCACGACCAGGTCGGGCCGCAGGTCCTGGCTGAGGTCGGCGACGTCCACGGCCACGTCGCCGAGCCCGCCGACCGTGTAGGGCAGCGTCACCGTGTCGCCCCAGCCGCCGGTGACGGCGCCGTCGTCGGAGATCCGCCAGCCGATCCGGTAGCAGATCCTGTCGCCGGCGGTGTAGACGAAGACCAGCTCGGCCCGGCCGTCGCCGTCCAGGTCGGCGAGCGCGATGTCGGCGCCCCGGACGGATGCGCCGACCGGGTCGTGCACGGGACGCGGCGCGCCCCAGCGGGCGGGCACGCCCTCGGCGTCGAGGTCGAAGCCGACCTGGTAGGCGACGTCGCCGAGCACGTTGCCCAGCACCACCATGGCCTGCGGGCCGGACGCGGTGATCCGTCCCACGGCGACCGCCATCACCTCCACGTCGATGCCGCCGAGGTCGGGGCCGGTGCGGGCGGCGGAGAACCCGCCGAGCCGTCCCTCCGCGTCGAAGCCGTGCGCGACCCGGTGCCGGACGTGCCCGGCGCCGCCCTCGCGGGAGAAGTCCGCCACGATCAGGGACGAGAACAGGCCGACGCGGGCCGCCCACCGGTTCTCCGGCGGCGGGACGTCGGCCGGCGCGCCGGCGCCCCGCAGGTCCCGGGGGGCGCCGTGGTCGCGCCACTGGCCGTTGTGGTCGACCGACACCAGCCGCCCGTCGGCGGCGACGGCGAACAGCTCGCTGTCGCGGCCGGGGCGCAGCGCGACCGGGCCCGGCTGCCGGAGCGCGAGCCCGCCGGACGGCGGGCGCAGGCGCGTGCCGCTCCAGTTCCACTGGTCGGCGACGGAGTCGATCCGGCAGAGCGAGAGGTCGTTCGGATCGGCGTCGGAGGCGACGAGCACGCCGATCGTGGGGCGGCCCGAGAAGTCCTTGCCGCTCTGCCGCGCCACGGACACCACGGACGTGCCGTCGTAGGGGCGCCACGCGTTCGCGATCGGGCGGAGGTCGCCGCGGGTGATGATCAGGTTCCCGTCGACGGAGGCGTACGCCATGCCCTTGAAGGCGCCGTAGTCGGGATAGGCGGCCGAGAGGTTGCCGTTGACGAGCGGCACGGTGCCGTCCCCGACGTTGAGGTTGGTCCACAGCGCGGCGCCGGTCCCCTGCCGGACGCACGCGTGGAGCCCGCCGAGGTTGGTCCTGACGTAGAGGAAGCCGCGGCCCCGGGTCGCGAGCGGCCCGACGGCCACCTCCTTCGGGCTGATCGTGGACGGCTTGCCGAGCGCCCGCCACGTCCAGGCGGCGGTCGCCGGATCGAAGTCGCAGGCGTGCAGGCCGCCGTCACCGCCGATCACGTAGACGCCGGTGCCGTGGGCGAGCGGATCGCTCCGGACGCCGTTCGGCGGGTACCCGCGGTCCTCCCACGCCCAGGCGCCCGGCACCCGGTCCCAGCGCCGCTCCCACAGCCGCCCGTCGGCCGTGCGGACCAGCACGCGGACCGGCCCGCCGTAGTCCAGCGCGGCCCCGGGGGACACCACTTTCTGACCGCTGGGCGGCACTCCGTGGTCGTACCAGAACCAGCCGCCCTCGACCAGGCGCCGCTCGAACAGGTGGCCGTCGTCCGTCGCGGCGAAGAACCGGCCCTGGACCATGTCGCCGCCGGCGGTGGCGAGGGTCCGCGGCACCTCATCGGACACGCCGGCCGGGACGCTCGCGGCGGCGACCGCGGCGCTGTGGGCGGTGTCCCACCAGGGGTCGGCCATCGCGGCGCGGATGGCCGCCTCGTCCAGCGTTCCCAGCGGCCGCCCGGTCACCTGCTCGAACGGGGCGCCGCCCGCGGGGACGTCGGCGGGCGGGACGGCCGTGTCGCCGGTCGCGAGCCGCTCCACGGCGGCCGGCGCGGCCCCGGCGCGCCGGGCCAGGGGGCCGCGCGGCCGCAGCAGCCGGCGCATCGGCACCGACGTGGCGGCCCGCAGCCCGGCGTTGCCGGCCAGCTCGTCGCCCACGGTGGGCGGGTCGCCGGACGGGCCCGCGGGCGCTCGGCGATCAGCTTGGTCGTCATCGCGGCGGCGCCCGGGATGTAGCCGGCCCGGGTGGTGGACTCGACGGCGACGCTCAGCGTCTC
>NZ_JBEUPA010000220.1:0-10037 GCF_040492065.1 Actinomadura sp. NPDC000929
AGGTCGGCGACGCGCCGCACGGTGAGCGCCCCGGCGCCGGCGCGCAGCGAGCGCGGCCGCTCCAGCCCGGGCGCGACGTGCGGGAGCAGGCGGGCGGCGAAGTCGAGGACGGTGCCCGGAACGCGGAACCCGAGGGTCAGCTCGGTGACCTCCCCGTCCTGCCCGAGATGGGTGAGGACCTCTTTCCACGTGCGGGCCGACCACGCGGTCGTGCCCTGCGCGAGGTCGCCGAGGACGGTCGCCGAGCCCGTCGCGCAGCGGCGCCCCAGCGCCCGCAGCTGCATCGCGGACAGGTCCTGCGCCTCGTCCACCACCAGGTGGCCGAGCGAGGTCGTGCGCTCGATGAGGTCGTTCAGCTCGTCGAGCAGGGCCCGGTCGGCGGCGGTCCACTTGGCGGAGCGGTGCGAGCGGGCGGGCCTCGCCGTCAGCAGGACGGCCTGCTCGTCCTCGTCGAGCACGCCCTTCGCGGCCGCGCGCAGCAGGTCCGCGTCCGACAGCAGCCGGTGCAGGACCTGCTCAGCGTTCACCTTCGGCCACACCGCGTCGAGGACCTGCCTGACCGGCCGGCTCCGCGCGACCTGGTCCTGGACGCGGTCGTCGGGGGCCTCGCCGCGCCGTTCCATCCGCACGAGGATCTGGTGCGCGAGCCGCTGCGCGAACGCGGCGCGCCCGCTGCCGTACCGGGTGGTACCGCGCAGCGCGGCGGCGATCTCGCGGATCTCGTGGTCGGCGAGCCGGTAGCGCGCCGCGCCCCGCGTGACGACGAGCCCCTCCTCCGGCTTGCGGACGTGCAGCCACAGCGCCCGGCGCAGCACGTCGGCCATCCGGGCGTCGCCCTTGAGGGCGGCCGCGGCCGCGGGCTCGTCGCCGAGCGGCGGGCCGAGCAGGTCGTCGATCGTGGCCTGCTCCACCCGGACCTCGCCGAGCGCGGGCAGCACCGCCGAGATGTAGGCGAGGAAGGCGCGGTTCGGCCCGACGATCAGCACGCCGGACCGCGACAGCCGCTCCCGGTGCGTGAACAGCAGGTAGGCGGCGCGGTGCAGGCCGACGGCCGTCTTGCCGGTGCCGGGCGCGCCCTGGACGCAGACGCTCAGCGGCAGGTCGGCGCGGACGATCTCGTCCTGCTCGGGCTGGATCGTGGCGACGATGTCGCGCATCGGGCCGGTCCGGGGGCGCTCGATCTCCTCGGTCAGGATCCTGGACGGGCCCGCCCCCGGCCGCGGGTCGCCGCCGTCGAGGGGCTCGTCCTCGAACGCGGTCAGCTCGCCGGCCCGGAACCCGAAGCGCCGCCGCAGCCGCCAGCCCATCGGGTCCGCGGGCCCGGCCTGGTAGAAGGCCCGGGAGACGGGGGCGCGCCAGTCCAGCACGAGGGGGCGTCCCTCCTCGCCGTCGTGGACGTGCCGCCGTCCCACGTACATGACGGCGGGCAGGTCGGGGCCGGCCGCGCCGTCGCGGTCCATGCGGCCGAAGAACAGCGGGGTGTCGGGGTGGTCGGCGAGCGCCTCGACCCGCTGGTCGAGCAGCGACTCCAGGAACTGCCTGGAGACCCAGTCGGCGGCGACGTCGGCGGAGAGGCTCGCGGCGTGCTCGCGCATCCGGCGCAGGGCGGCGCGGGACTCGGCGAGGTGGGCGCGTTCGGCCGCCAGGACCGCGGGTTCGGATGGGTCGGCGGACTCGGCGGGCATGCGGACAGACCTCCGGCTGCGAGAGTGGCGAGGGGGGCGAAACCCACTACCTTACCGACACGGCACGGGCGCCGCCGGACATTCCGGCGCACCGCCCTCGGGGGGCGTCGGCGCTGCGCCTTGCCGGTGGGGGCGGGCTGTGTGACGTTGGTCCGCATGGCGACTCTCACCGGACGGTCCGCTTTGGTCACGGGAGCCTCGTCGGGCATCGGCGCCGTGGTGGCGGAGGCGCTCGCCGCCGCCGGCGCGCGCGTCGGCCTGGTGGCGCGGCGCAAGGACAGGCTCTCGGAGGTGCTCTCCCGGTGCCGCGAGCACGCCCCTGACTCGGCGATGTGGGCGGCCGACCTCGCCGACCCCGACGCGGTCGCCGACCTCGCCGCCGAGGCCGAGCGCGAGCTCGGCGGCGTCGACGTGCTGGTCAACAACGCGGGGATGCCGAAGCGGCGCCGCGTCCAGGACCTGTCCCCCGCCGAGGCCGACGAGGTGATGCGCCTCAACTACCTGTCCCCCGTGCGGCTCACGCTGGCGCTGCTGCCCGGCATGGTCGCGCGCGGGCGCGGGCACCTGGTGGCGGTGGGCTCGGTCGCGGCGCGGCTCGGCCCGCCGCACGAGGCCGCCTACTCCGCGTCCAAGGCGGCGCTCACGGCGTTCTGGGAGAGCATGGCGGTCGACCTGGACGGCACGGGCGTGCTGGCCCACGTGATCCAGCCCGCGCTCATCGCCGGGACCGAGCTGTTCGCCCTTCCCGGCAACGAGCCGCCGCTCAGCGACCTGTCGGACGCGCTGCCCCCGCAGGAGGTGGCCGCGGCCGTCCTGGAGGTCCTGGAGAGCGGGCGGTTCGAGCGGTACGTGCCGGACTGGTTCGGCGAGATGGCCTCCGGCAAGGCCGCCGACGTCGAGGCGTTCGTCGCCGGGGTGAAGGAGTGGACGCGCGACCGGCTCGGTCCCCCGGCGACCTGACCGCCGCCAGCCTCCCGCCGGTCCGTTGCCGCCGCCCGCGCTCCTCAGTAGGGTGTGGATCCGCCAGTGATCCACATCACACGAGGCGCGGAGGGCGGAGGCCATGACCGCTGCGGAGGGCCTGCGGGTGCGGGACGTGACGGTCCGTTTCGGCGCGCTGACGGCGGTCGACGGGGCGGGACTGACCGCTCCGCCCGGAACGGTCACCGGCCTGGTCGGCCCGAGCGGCGCCGGGAAGACGACGCTGTGCGACGTGATCACGGGGCTGCGGCGCCCGGCGGCGGGCGCGGTCCTGCTGGACGACGCCGACCTGACGCGCAGCGCGGCCCGTGAGCGGGCCCGGCGCGGCATCGCCCGCACGTTCCAGCGGAAGGGCGCGGCGGGGCCGACGACCGTCGGGGAGGCCGTCCGGGCCGCCGCGGCCGGGCCCGCGATGACCCGCGAGCAGCCGGGCCGCACGGCGCGGGAGCGGTGGCGGCGCCGTCTCGAGGCGCGCCGCGACGCGGGCGCCGTCGCCGACGCCCTGCTCGCCCGGGTCGGCATCCAGGCCCACGCCGGGAGGGCGGTCCGGGACGCGCCGCCCGGCGTCGCATGGTTGACGGACCTGGCGCGAGCCCTGGCCGCCGAACCCGCCGTGCTCGTGCTGGACGAGCCGTGGGCGGGCCTTCCGGTGCGGCACGCGCGGGCACTGGAGGTCCTGCTGCGCGACCTGGCCGGAGAGGGGCTGGCGGTGCTGGTCGTCGAGGACGAGATCGAGCCCGTGCTCGGCGTCTGCGACGTCCTGCACGTCCTGGACGACGGCAAGGTGATCGCCGCCGGGCCCCCGGCGGAGGTGCGGGCCGATCCCCGCGTGCGGGACGCCTACCGCGCCGGGCCGCGCCTCACCACGTGTCGATCCAGGGGCGGGGACGGTCGCCGGGCGGCGGGGCGGCGGCCAGCGCCGCGGTGATCCAGCGCCGCGTGTCGGCCGGGTCGATCACGTCGTCCAGCTCGAACACGGTGGCCGCGTGGAGCGCCCTGCCGTGCTCGTAGGCAGCGGCGACCATCTCCTCGAACATCGCGCGCGGGTCCTCGGCGGCCTCCAGCTCCTTGCGGAACCCGAGCCGGACGGCGCCCTCCAGCCCCATGCCGCCGATCTCGCCGGTGGGCCAGGCGAGGGTCGCGAGCGGCGCCCTGAACCCGCCGCCCGCCATGGCCTGCGCACCGAGCCCGTACCCCTTGCGCAACACGATCGTGACGAGCGGGACGCGCAGGTTGGCGCCGATGACGAACAGGCGGCTGAAGTGCCGGACGGTGGCGGTCCGCTCGGCGTCCGGGCCGACCATGAAGCCGGGGGTGTCGCACAGCGACACCACCGGCAGGCCGTGCGCGTCGCACAGCTGCAGGAACCGGGCGGCCTTGTCCGCGGCGTCGCGGTCGATGGCGCCGCCGAGGTGCGCGGGGTTGCTGGCGATCAGGCCCGTCGGGCGGCCCTCGATCCGGACCAGCGCGGTGATGATCCCGACCCCGAACGCGCGGCGCAGCTCCAGCACCGACCCGGTGTCGGCGAGGTGCGCGACGACCCGGCGGACGTCGTAGGCGCGCAGCCGGTTCTCCGGGACGAGGTGCCGCAGGACGCGCTGGTCGTCGCAGGCCCAGCCGTCCGACGGCCCCCGGAAGTAGGACAGGTAGCGGCGGGCCGCCCGGACCGCCTCGGCCTCGTCGTCCACCACGAGGTCGATGACGCCGTTCGGTTCCTGGTCGCCGACCGGGCCGATCTCCTCGGGCGTGAAGACGCCGAGGCCGCCGCCCTCGATCATGGCGGGGCCGCCCATGCCGATGTTGGCGTCCCGGGTGGCGATGATGACGTCGCAGCAGCCGAGCAGGGCCGCGTTCCCGGCGAAGCAGCGCCCGCTCGCGACGCCGACGGACGGGACGGCGCCGCTGAGCCGCCCCATGGCGTGGAACGTCGTGACGTCGAGGCCGGAGACGGTCGTGGTGTCGGTGTCGCCGGGGCGTCCCCCGCCGCCCTCGGCGAACAGCACCAGCGGCAGGCGGCGGCGGTGGGCGATGTCGAGCATGCGGTCGGTCTTGCGGTGGTTCAGGTGGCCCTGCGTCCCGGCGAGGACCGTGTAGTCGTAGGACAGGACGACGGCCTGCGCGCCGTCGACGTCCCCGATGCCGCAGACCATGCCGTCGGCGGGGGTGCGCTCGATGAGGTCGTCGAGGGAGCGGCGCCGCCGCTGCGCGGCGATGACGAGGGCGCCGTACTCGATGAACGTCCCGGCGTCGCACAGGTCGTCGATGTTCTCCCGCGCGGTGCGGCGGCCGCGCGCGTGCCGCCGGGCCACCGCCTCGGGGCGGGCCGCGTCGAGCCCGCTCTCGTGCCGGCGCAGCGTCTCGGCGAGGTCGGCGCGGATCAGGTCGAGATCGGCCGCCTCGTCCTCGGCGGCGTGCTCGCCGCCCCCCTCGGCGGGCTCGGTGAACAGCAGCGGCGCGCCCTCGGCGACGGTGTCGCCGGGCGCGGCGGCCAGGGCCCGCACGACGCCCGCCTCTCCGGCGCGGACGACGTGCTCCATCTTCATCGCTTCGAGGACCAGCAGCGGAGCCCCGGCCCCGACGAGGTCGCCCTCGGCCACCTCGACGCTCACGACCGTCCCCTGCGTGGGCGCGGGGACGGCGACCGTGCCGGGCGGCGCGTCCGGGCCGGCCGCGGGCCCCGGCCCGGCGGTGCGCGGGGCCGTCTCGACGTAGTACCGGCGGTGCTCGCTCGCCAGCAGCTCGGGCAGGTGGTCCTCGATGAAGGACGTGCGCGCGCCGCCGGCCGTGAAGCCGGGATGGCGCAGCACGCCCTGCAGCAGCGGGATGCTCGTCGCCACGCCCGCGATCTCGAACTCGCCGAGGGCGCCGTGCGCGCGGGCGGCGGCGGACGGCAGATCCTCCGCGCGAGCGACGACCTTGGCCAGCAGCGGGTCGTAGCGCGGGCTCGCGCGGTGGCCGGCGTACCCGTGGGTGTCGACGCGGACCCCGGGACCGGACGGCGGCGCGAACGCGGTGAGCGTCCCGGCGCTCGGGCGCGGCGCGCCGTCCGCGCCGATCGTCTCGGCGTTGACCCGCACCTGGACGGCGCAGCCGGACGCCCGCGGCGGCGCGGCCAGGCCGACTCCGGCGAGGTCCTCCCCCAGCGCCAGCCTGATCTGCGCCTTCACCAGGTCGACGCCGGTGATCTCCTCGGTCACGGTGTGCTCGACCTGGAGCCGGGGGTTGGCCTCCAGGAACCAGAACTCCTCGCCGTCGACGAGGAACTCGAAGGTGCCGAGGCTCTCGTAGCGGACCGAGGCGGCCATGCGGAGGGCGGCGTCCAGCAGCGCGTCCCTGACGCCCGCGGGCAGCGCGGGCGCGGGGGCGATCTCGATCAGCTTCTGGTGGCGGCGCTGGACGCTGCAGTCGCGCTCCCACAGGTGGGTCACGGCGCCGGAGCCGTCGCCCGCGACCTGGACCTCGATGTGGCGGGCCCGCGGGACGTACTTCTCGGCGTACAGCTCGCCGCCGCCGAAGGAGGCGAGCGCCTCCGACCGGCACCGCTCGTAGGCGTCCGCGACGGCGGCGGGCCCGGTGACGACGCGCATGCCGCGCCCGCCGCCGCCCGCGAGGGCCTTGATCACGACGGTGCCATGCTCGCGGGCGAACGCCTCGGCGCCAGCGAGGCTCGTCGCGCCGGGCGTGCCGGGCGTCACGGGCACGCCCGCCTCACGCGCCAGGGCGCGCGACCTGGCCTTGTCGCCGAACAGCTCCAGCAGCTCCGGGCGCGGGCCGACGAAGGCCAGCCCGGCGGCGGCGCAGCCGGCGGCGAAGCCCGCGTTCTCGCTCAGGAAGCCGTAGCCGGGGTGGACGGCCGCGGCGCCGGCGTCCTTCGCGGCGGCGACCAGCGCGTCGGCGTCGAGGTAGCCGGCGGCGCCGTCGCCGGGCAGGGCGCGCGTCTCGTCGGCGCGCCGCGTGTGCGGCGAGGCGGCGTCGTCGCGGGTGTGCACGGCGACCGTCCGCAGGCCCAGCTCCGACGCGGCCCGGACGATCCGCAGCGCGATCTCTCCCCGGTTGGCCACAAGGATCCCGCCCACCCGGCCTCCTCACCTCGCCTGAGCCGGTCGGCCCTCACTCTAGAGAGCGGGACGCCAGGGGCCGCGCCCGGAGGTCCCGGTGCGCGCGGATGATCTCGGCGTAGCGGCGCCCGCTGTCCTTGACGCGGCGTTCCTGGGTCGCGAAGTCGACGTGCACGAGCCCGAACCGCTGCGCGTACCCGTAGGCCCACTCGAAGTTGTCCAGCAGCGACCAGGCGAAGTAGCCGTCCAGGGGGACCCCCGCGCGGATCGCCGCCGCGCACGCCGACAGGTGGGCCTCCAGGTAGGCGGTGCGCTCGGCGTCGTGGACGGCTCCGCCGGGCGTCACGGCGTCGGCGTAGGCGGCGCCGTTCTCGGTGACCATGACGCTGCGCGGCGCGTAGTCCTCGGTGACGCGGACGAGGACCTTCGCCAGCCGGTCCGGGTGGATCTCCCAGTCCATGCCGGTGCGCGGCGTCCCCGGCGGGGTGATCTGCCGGGTGCGCGGCGGCGGGCCGCCGGGGTCGTCGACGGTGACGGACCGGCGGTAGTAGTTGACGCCGAGCCAGTCGAGCGGGGCGGCGATCGCCTCCAGGTCGCCGGACCGCACCGGCGGCTCCACCCCGTACTCCTCGATCATGTCGGCGGGCAGCCCGCGGCCGTGGATCGGGTCGAGCCACCAGCGGTTGTGGTGGCCGTCCTCGCGCCGCGCCGCCGCCGCGTCCCGCTCGCCTTCGCCGCCCGGCTCGCAGTCGGTGAGCAGGTTGACGACGCCGACGCGGGCGCCGGGTGCGGCGGCGCGCACGGCCTGCACGCCGAGACCGTGCGCCAGCAGCAGGTGGTAGGCCGCGGGCACGGCCGCGCGGATGTCGGCGACGCCGGGCGCCATCGCCCCCTCCAGGTGCCCGATCCAGGCCGCGCACACCGGCTCGTTCAGCGTCGCCCACGAGGTGACGCGGTCCCCCAGCGCCGCGGCGACGACGGAGGCGTACTCGGCGAAACGCCCGGCGGTGTCGCGGGACGGCCAGCCGCCGCGGTCCTGGAGCTCCTGCGGCAGGTCCCAGTGGTACAGGGTCGGGTGGGGCTCGATCCCGGCCGCGAGCAGGGCGTCCACGAGCCGGTCGTAGAACGCGAGCCCGGCCGCGTTGACCGGGCCGCCACCGGCGGGCAGCACGCGCGGCCAGGCGATCGAGAACCGGTAGGCGCGCAGGCCCAGCTCCGCCATGAGCGCGAGGTCCGCGGGCCAGCGGTGGTAGTGGTCGCAGGCGACGTCGCCGGTGTCGCCCCCGGCGATCGCGCCCGGGACGCGGCAGAAGGCGTCCCAGATGGAGGGGGCGCGGCCGTCCTCCGCGACGGCCCCCTCGACCTGGTAGGCGGAGGTGGCCGCCCCCCAGGCGAAGTCGGGGCCGAACGCGGTCAGGTCGTCGATGGGCACGGGTCTCCCTCGGGGTCGTCGAGACGGGTCACTTGACGGAGCCGGCGGTCAGCCCGGCCACCAGGAAGCGCTGGAGCAGCAGGAACCCGGCGACGACGGGGACGCTCACCACGAGGGAGGCGGCCATCACCTGGTTCCAGTAGACCTCGTGCTGCGTGGAGTAGCCCTGCAGTCCGATCGCGAGCGTGCGGGTCCGGTCGCTGGTCATGACCGAGGCGAACAGGACCTCGCCCCAGGCGGTCATGAACGCGTAGACGGTCACCGCGACGACGCCGGGCAGCGAGGCCGGGAGGATCACCCGCAGCAGCGCGCCGACCGGCCCGCAGCCGTCGACTCGGGCCGCCTCGTCCAGCTCCCGCGGGATCGACTCGAAGTACCCGGCGAGCATCCAGATCGAGAACGGAAGCGAGAACGTCAGGTAGGTCAGGACGAGCGCGCCGCGGCTGCCGTAGAGAGCGATGCCGGTCGCGTTCCCCGCGTTCACGAAGATCAGGAACAGCGGGAGCAGGAACAGGATCCCCGGGAACATCTGCGTCGACAGCACCGTCACCGTGAACGCCCGGCGGCCGGTGAACCGGTACCGGCTGACGGCGTACGCCGCGCCGATCGCGATCGCCACGGACGCCAGCGTCGCGCCGCCCGCCACGATCACGCTGTTGGCGAAGTAGCGGGCCAGCGGGACGGTCGACCACATGTCGACGTAGGGGCGGACCGTCGGCCGCGACGGGATCCAGCGGAACCGGCGCTGCACGTCCTCCAGCGGCTTCAGCGACGAGCTGGCCATCGCGTAGACCGGCAGGAGGGTGAACGCGGTCAGCAGGGTCAGCACGATCCGCCGCGTCCAGACGAAGGAGGCGGGCGGGCCGGTCGGCGCGCGGCCTTTGCGGGCGGGACGCGTGTCAGCCATGCGCGGGCCTCCTCCTCGACGTGGCGAGCAGGTACGCCGCCGTGGCCACCAGCAGGAACAGCAGGAGCAGCACCGACATCGCCGAGCCCGTCCCGAAGTTCCAGGTGACGAACGAGGCGTGGTAGATGTGCACCGAGACGAGGTCGCCGCCGTCCGGGGCGGCCTTGCCGAACAGGACGAACGGCGTGTTGAAGTCGTTGAACGTCCACAGGAACAGCACCAGGACGAGCACCTGGTTGACGGGCCGCAGCGCCGGGAGCGTGATGTGCCGGATCCGCCGCCACATGCCCGCGCCGTCCAGCGCCGCGGCCTCGTACAGGTCGCGGGAGACGCTCTGCATCCCGGCGGTCAGGACCAGGAAGGCGAACGGCCACGACCGCCACACCACGACGGTGACGAGCGCCCAGAAGCTGTTGCCGCCGATCAGCCAGAACGGCCGGCCGCCGCCGGTCAGGTGCAGCTGGTCGGCCAGCACGTGGTTCACCAGCCCGTTGTCGCGCTGGAACATGAACGCCCAGGTCATCACGGCGGCGTAGACGGGCAGCGCGTACGGGACGAGGAAGAGCGCGCGCAGCGGCCCGCGCCCCCGGAAGCGGTCCTGCGTGAGGATCGCCGCGGCGGCGCCGAACAGCCACGACAGGGCGACCGCCAGGAGCGTGACGGCGAGCGTGACCAGGAACGAGCGCAGCAGGTCCGCGCCGATCGCGCCGTCGAGGTCCACCGCGACGCGGTAGTTGCCGAGGCCCCTGCCGGGCGCCCTCGACCAGTCGCGGATGTAGAAGAGGGTGAGCTCCTTGAAGCTCATCCAGATCCCGACGGCGATCGGCACGACGTGGACGATCAGTTCGGCGACGGCGGCGGGCGCGAGCAGCGCGTACGGCAGCGCGCCCGGAGGCAGCCGCGGCCGCCGCCTCCCCCGCCGCGGCCCGGCGGGCCCGGTCTCCCCCGGCCGCGCCGCCCCCCCCCCCCCCCCC
>NZ_JBEUPA010000221.1:0-9919 GCF_040492065.1 Actinomadura sp. NPDC000929
AGCAGCGACATGGAGGCGTCGGGGCGCCGGTCGGGCGGCCGCCCCCGGCCCTCGGGCCGCCCGTCGGGCTCCCGGCCGCCGGGCTCGTCCTCAGGTGAGATCACCGGCCCATCATGGCAAGGTCCGGCGCGGGGCGGCGGGTCAGGCGGTCGCGGGGCGCAGGCCGATGTGGACGGCGAGGGCGGCCAGCACCGAGCCCATCAGGTAGCGCTGGGCGCGCCGCCAGCCGGGCCGACGCGCGAGGAAGGCGGCGATGGAGCCGGCGCCGAGCACGATGAGGGCGTTGACGGTGACGGCGATCACGACCTGGACGGCGCCGAGCAGCAGGATCTGGACGGCGACGCTGCCGCGCCCGGGGTCGGCGAACTGCGGGAGCAGCGACACGTACAGGACGGCGATCTTGGGGTTGAGCAGGTTGGTGACCAGGCCCATGGCGAACAGCCGGCGCGGCGGGTCGGCGGGCAGGTCCGCGGGCGTGAAGGCGGTCGTGCCGCCGGGCCGCAGCGTCTGCCACGCCAGCCACAGCAGGTAGCAGGCGCCGGCCAGCTTGATCGCGGTGTAGAGGGGCGGCACGAGCGTGAAGACCGTGGTGAGGCCCGCGGTGGCGGCCGCGACGTAGACGAGGAACCCCGCGGCGACGCCACCGAGCGAGATCAGCCCGGCGCGGCGGCCCTGCGTCACCGACCGCGACACCAGATAGATCATGTTGGGCCCCGGGGTGAGGACGAGGCCGAGGGCGAACAGGGCGATGGCCGCGACGGCCCCGAACGAGATCATTGCGCTCCAGACGACTCGAAGTTCTCCAAGAGTAGAAGTCGGGGTATCCTCGGTGCAATAAGAGAATTGTTCTCGGTGCAATGTGGGGTTCAGGTGGACGATTTCCGGCGGGTCGCGGACGAGCTGGCCGCCGACATCGCGGCGGGGCGGCTGCGCCCGGGCGAGCGGCTGCCGCCGCAGCGCGCCTTCGCCCGGCGCCGGGGCATCGCGGGCTCCACGGCGAACCGCGTGTACCGCGAGCTGGCCAGGCGCGGCCTGGTGGTGGGCGAGGTCGGGCGCGGGACCTTCGTCCGCGCCGCCGAGCGCCCGCCGGGGCCCGCGCTCGCCGAGCCCGCCGCCGCGCGCGTCGACCTGGAGCTCAACCACCCCGTGGCGCCGGGCCTGAGCGCCCTGCTGGCCGAGGGGCTGGAGCGCCTGCGCCGCCCGGACGTCCTGGCCGCCGCGCTCGGCCCCGCCGGGGTCGCGGGGACCGCCGCCGCCCGCGAGGCCGCGGCGGCGCTGCTGGCCTCGCCCGGCCTGCGGCCCGCCCCCTCCGACGTCCTGTTCGCGGGGAACGGCCGGCAGGCCGTCGCGGGCGCGGTGGCGGCGCTCGTGCCCGCGGGCGGCCGGCTCGGCGTGGAGGCGCTGACCTATCCAGTGATCAAGGGGATCGCGGCCCGGCTCGGGGTGACGCCGGTCCCGATCGCGATGGACGAGCACGGCCTGCGCCCGGACGCGCTCGCCGAGGCCCATCGCGCCGCGCCGCTCGGCGGCGTCTACGTCCAGCCGACGCTGCACAACCCCCGCGGGACCACGATGCCGGAGCGGCGCCGCGCCGAGCTGGCCGGCGCGCTGGAGCGGCTCGGCCTGCACGCCGTGGAGGACCGCGTCTGGGCGTTCCTTCCGGACGGCGGGCCCGAGCCGCTCGCGGCGCACGCCCCGCACCGCACCGTCCTGGTCGACAGCCTCTCCAAGCGCCTCGCGCCCGGTCTGAGCCTCGGCTTCGCCGTTCCGCCCGCGGCGCTCGCCGGGCGCGTCGCCACCGCGCTGCGCTCCGGAGCATGGGGCCCGCAGGGGTTCGCGCTGGAGGCCGCGGCGGGCTGGATCGCCGACGGGACGGTCGAGAAGGTCGTGCGGGCCAAGCGCGCCGACGCCGCGTCGCGGCAGCGGATCGCGGCCCGGTGCCTGGAGGGCGCGGCCGTCCGGTCCGATCCCTGCTCGTACTTCTGCTGGTGGGAGCTGCCCCAGCGGTGGCGAGCCGAGACGTTCGTGGCGGCGGCCGCCCGGCGCGGCATCGCCGTCACCCCGGCCGCCGCCTTCGTCGTGGGGGGCGCCGCCGCCCCGCGGGCCGTCCGCATCGGCCTGGCGTCCCCGGCGCCGGACGTCCTCACCCGCGCCCTGCGGACGCTCGCCGGGATCGCCGCGGGGGACCCCGACGACGACGCCCCCGACTGACCGGATCCGGCGGCTGGACGCGCATCGGAAGATCGTCCATCGTCGGGGTGGGGTCGCCCGGCGGGAGGACAGATGATCGAGGTCCGCGAGGTGGGGCAGCGAGCGGCCGGGGGGCGGCGGACGCTGCGGGAGGTGTCGCTGTCGATCGGCGCCGGGGAGCTGGTGGCGATCATCGGCGGCAGCGGGGCGGGCAAGACCACCCTGCTGGACGCCATCGCGGGCGTCCGGCCGCCCGCCGAGGGCGAGGTCAGGTACGACGGCGGCGCGGCGGGCCCGGCCGCGGGCTCGCTGGGCTACGTGCCGCAGGACGACATCGTGCACCTGGAGATGCCGCTGCGGCGCACGCTGCGGTACGCGGCGGGGCTGCGGCTGCCCGCGGGGACGCCCCCCGAGCGCGCCGAGCGCGCCGTGGACGGCGTCCTGGAGGCGCTCGCGCTGACCGCGCGGGCCGGGCAGCGCGTCGGGTCGCTGAGCGGCGGCGAGCGCAAGCGGGCCAGCATCGCGGTCGAGATGCTGACGCGGCCCCGCGTGTTCTTCCTGGACGAGCCCACCTCCGGCCTCGACCCGGCGACCTCGGCCGACCTGATGCGGCTGCTGCGCGGGCTCGCCGACTCGGGGACCACGGTGGTGATCACCACGCACCATCCGCCGGACGTCGTGGTGTGCGACCGGGTGGCCGTCCTCGCCCAGGACGGGCGGCTGGTCTTCTACGGAGCACCGGATGAGGCGCGAGAGCGGTTCCAGGCGGACCGGATCGAGGACATCTATCTGCGGCTGGCCGAAGGGGAGTCGCACGAGTGGACGGGCCGGTTCGGCGCGCGCGGGCGCGGCGCACCCCCGGCCCCGGCGGCGGCGTCGGCGTCGGCGTCGGCGTCGGCGTCGGCTTCAGGGCCGGAGACCGGCCCGGCGATCACCGCGTTCCGGCAGTGGGCTCTGCTCACCCGGCGCAACCTGGACCTGATCACCCGCAACCGGCTCACGCTCGCGGTGCTGCTCGGGTCGCCGCTCATGGTGCTGGCGATGTTCGCGGTCCTGTTCCGGCCGGGGGCCTTCTCGCCGGAGTCCCCCAGCCCCGCCGCGACGGTGATGATCCTTTTCTGGATCGCCTTCGGGGGGTTCTTCTTCGGCCTGACCTACGGGCTGCCGCAGATCTGCGGCGAGCTGCCGGTCCTGCGGCGGGAGCGGCTCACCGGGCTGCGGATCGCGCCCTACGTGCTGGCGAAGGCGACCGTCCTGCTGCCGCTGCTGGCCGTGGTGGACGCGCTGGTGCTCGGCGTCCTGCGGGTCCTGGACCGGCTGCCCGCGGCGGGGTGGGGGACGTACGGTGAACTGTTCGTCACGCTGCTGCTGTGCTCGCTGGCGGCGCTCGCGCTGGGCCTGCTCGTGTCGGCGGCCGTCACCGACCCGGCCCAGGCCACGATGGCGCTGCCGATGCTCTGCTTCCCGCAGGTGCTGTTCGTGGGCGCGATCCTGCCGGTCCCGGTGATGGCGGCGCCCGGACGGTGGCTGAGCTGCGCCATGTCCAACCGGTGGGCCTTCGAGGGCCTCGGGCACAGCCTCGGGGTGGAGCGGCTCTGGGCGAGCGGGCGCTCGCCGCTGGGGCCGCCTCTGCTCGCCTCCTACGGTGACACGTTCTCGCGGTCGCCGGCCGTGGACTGGGCGCTGCTCGGCGGGTTCACGGCGCTGTTCCTGGCAGGGGCCTGCCTGGTCCTCACCCGGAGGACATAAAACCCCTTCCCCATAGGCCATTTAAGGACACCACGGCGCTCTTGCGTCACCTCCGGCGCGTCCCTGACCGTTTAATGAGGAATGCGGCTTTTGCATACGGGGGTACATTTTGAGCGCTTCGTCCAGTTATGACGTCGACCTCATGCCCGGCTACGCGGAGACGCGACCGCTGGACGAGCTGCGGGCCGCCGAGTACGCCTACCTGGACGAGCAGACGTACCTGGACTACACCGGCTCGGGCGTCGCCGCCGCCGCGCAGATCCGCGCGCACGCCGAGCGCCTCGCGGGGCGCTGCTTCGGGAACCCGCACTCGGAGAACCCCACCTCCAGCGCCTCCACGGCCCTCGTCGAGCGGGCCCGGCGGGCGGTCCTGGCGTTCTTCAACGCCTCCCCCGAGGAGTACGCGGTGGTGTTCACGCACAACGCCACCGGCGCATGCCGCCTCGTCGGGGAGGCCTATCCGTTCGAGCGGGGCGGGCGGCTCGTCCTCACCGGCGACAACCACAACTCGGTGAACGGGATCAGGGAGTTCGCGAGGGCGCGCGGAGCCGAGGTCGCCCACGTGCCCGTCCGCGGGCCCGACCTGCGGGTCCGCGAGGCCGACCTCGCCGCGGCGCTGGGCGGCGCCGGCGGCCTGCTGGCCTTTCCCGCGCAGAGCAACTTCAGCGGCGTCCGGCACCCGCTGAGCTGGGTCGACCTCGCCCACGCGCACGGCTACGACGTGCTGCTGGACGCGGCCGCCTTCGCGCCCGCCGGCCGCCTCGACCTCAGCCGGGTCCGGCCCGACTTCGTCCCCGTGAGCTGGTACAAGGTGTTCGGGTACCCGACCGGCGTGGGCAGCCTGGTCGCCCGCCGGGACGCGCTGGCCCGGCTGCGCCGCCCCTGGTTCGCCGGCGGGACGATCCAGGCGGTCAGCGCGCTCGGCGGCTGGCACGTGCTCGCGCCCGACGAGACCGCGTTCGAGGACGGCACCCTGAACTTCCTGTCCATCCCCGACGTGGAGTTCGGCATCCGCTGGGTCGGCGGCATCGGCATGGACCTCGTCCAGCGCCGCGTGGGGTGCCTGACCTCGCTGCTCCTTCGCCGCCTCGCGGACCTGCGCCACGCCGACGGTTCCCCCCTGGTCCGGGTGTACGGGCCGGAGGGCGCCGGCGGGCGCGGCGGCACCGTCGCGTTCAACGTGCTCGACCGCCGCGGCGCGGTCGTGGACGAGCGGATCGTGGCCCGCGACACCGCCGCCGCGGGCATCTCGATCCGGACCGGCTGCTTCTGCAACCCCGGCGCGGGCGAGGGCGCCTTCGAGATCCCCGAGCAGGCCCTGCGCCGGACCGCCCGCCTGCGCATGCGGACGCTCGACGACTACCTGGGCGTGCTCGGGCTGCCGAGCGGCGGCGCGGTCAGGGCGTCCCTCGGCCTCGTGTCGAACGTCGCCGACGTGGAGCACCTCATCGCGTTCCTCGGCGCGCGCTACGCCGACCGGGAACCCGACCGGACCGGCCTCAGGCCCCGCGAACGCTGCTGAGGACGCTCAGGAGCCCGCGCGCTCGACGACGGCGGCCCACTCCGCCAGCAGCGCCTGGGCGGTGTCGGCGTCCGGCCCCTCGGCCCACAGGTGCGTCACCGCCTCCGCGGGATCGGGCAGCACGAGGACCCAGCGGCCGTCGCCCTCCACCACGCGCACGCCGTCGGTGGTGTCGAGCGTCCGGTTCCCCGCCGCCTCCACGACGTGCCGCATGACGCTCCCCTTGGCCGCCCACGGCGTCGGGACGGAGCGGCGCAGCAGGTGCGCGTCGGGGATGCGGCGGTCGATCTGCGACAGCGTCAGCCGCGTCCGCGCGACCAGGCCCACCAGCCGGACGAACGCCGCGATGCCGTCCACGGTGCCGCTGAACTCGGGCATCAGGAACCCGCCGCGCCCGTCCCCCGCGAAGACCACGCTCGGCTGCGCGGCCGCCTTGGTCAGCACGTCCTGGGACGTGGAGGTCCACTCGACCTGCACGCCGTGGAACCGGCACACCTGCTCGGCGACCCGCGTCGTCGTCACCGGCAGCGCCACCTTGCCGCCCCGCCGCTCGGCCGCGACGAGGTCCAGCATCACCAGCAGGGCCCGGTCGTCGCCGACCAGCTCGCCGTTCTCGTCCACCAGGGAGATCCGCTCCCCCACCGGGTCGAACCGGACGCCGAACGCGGCCCGCGACGAGGACACCAGCTCGCCGAGCCGCTCCAGGTCGCGCATCCGCTCGGCGAGCGTCTCGGTCGGGTTGGCCTCGTCCAGCCCGGCGTTGCGGGTGAGGACCTCCACGCCGACCTTGCCGAGCAGGTTCGGCAGCACCAGCGAGGCCACCCCGCCCGCGCAGTCCAGGACGATCTTCAGTCCGGCCTCGCGGACGCCGCGGATGTCGACGCGGCGCAGCAGGTCGCGGGTGTAGGTCTCCACGACGCGCGGGGGGTAGGTCAGCTCGGCGATCTCGCCGGGGAACGCGCGGCGGTACTCCTGCCGCCCGAAGACGCGCTCCAGCTTGCGCTGCGCGCCCTGGGACAGGTCGGCGCCGTCCGCGTCCAGGAACAGGATGTCGACGCCCTGCGGGTCGCCGAGCGTGGTGCGGATGTAGATCCCGCCGACGCTGTCCTCGCGGCCGGTCTCGAACCGGGCGACGGTCAGCGGCGTCGCCTCCAGGTCCTGGACGTTGATGGCGCTGGCGGTGAGCGCGCTGTTCACCGCGCGCTTGAGGGTGCGGGCGGCGCGGGAGACGTCCCGTCCGGTGACGACGGTCGTGCCCTTCTTCAGCGTCGTCGCGTAGGCGGAGGCGAGCCGCACCGCCAGCTCGGGGGTGATCTCCACGTTGACGAGGCCGGAGACGCCCCGCGGTCCGAACAGGTTGCGCTGCCCCCGCGACTCCCAGATCACGCTGGTGTTGACGACGGCGCCGGCCTCGATGGTCTTGAACGGGTACACCTTCACGCCGCTGGACACGTACGCCTCGGCCTCGATGACGCACTCGTCCCCGATGACGGCGCCCTCCTCCACGCGGGCGCCCGCCATGATGTCGGTGTTCTTGCCGACCACGCAGCCCCGCAGGTTCGTGGACGGCGCGACGAACACGTTGTCGTGGACGATCGCGCGGTGCAGGAAGGCGCCCTCCTTGACGACGACGTTGCTGCCGAGCACGGTGAACTCGCGCAGCTCGACCCCCGCCTCGACCTTCGCGTAGTCGCCGATGTAGAGCGGCCCCTTGAGGACGGCCTCGGCGTCCACCTCCGCGCCTTCGGCGACCCACACGCCCGGCGACATCTCGAAGCCGTCCAGCTCGATGCCGACCTGCCCGGAGAGCATGTCCGCCTGCGCCTTCAGGTAGCTCTCGTGGGTGCCGACGTCCTCCCAGTAGCAGTCGGCCACGTACCCGAACAGGCGGGCGCCCTCGGCGAGCAGCTTCGGGAAGACGTCCCCGGACCAGTCGACCGGCTCGCCCTCCGCGACGTGCTCCAGGACCTCCGGCTCCATCACGTAGATGCCGGTGTTGACGGTGTCGGAGAACACCTGGCCCCAGGTGGGCTTCTCCAGGAACCGCTGCACGCGCCCCGCGTCGTCCACGATGATGATCCCGAACTCCAGCGGGTTCGGGACGCGCTTGAGGCCGATGGTGACGAGCGCGTCGTTGCGCTCGTGGAACCGCACCATGTCGGTCAGGTCGATGTCGGTGAGGGCGTCCCCGGAGATCACCAGGAAGCGGTCGTCGCGCAGCGCCTCCTCCGCGTTCTTCACGCTGCCGGCGGTGCCGAGGGGGACCTCCTCGGTCGCGTAGCTCAGCGACATGCCGAGCTCCTCGCCGTCGCCGAAGTAGTTGCGGATCAGCGCGGCCAGGAACTGGACGGTGACGACGGTCTCACCGAACCCGTGCCTCTTCAGCAGCCGCAGCACGTGCTCCATGATCGGCCGGTTGACCAGCGGCAGCAGGGGCTTCGGCTGGTTGGCGGTCATCGGACGCAGCCGCGTCCCCTCGCCTCCCGCCATCACGACGGCCTTCATCGGGGGGTCTCAGCTCCTTTCTGGCCGCCGGCCGGCGGTTCCGCGCCCGGCCCCTCCGCGGCCCCCGGATCGCCCGCCCCGGGCTCGCCGCCCGGTCCGGAGGACGGGGGCGGGGCGCCGCGGCCGGCCAGCACCAGCCGCCGCGTCTGCTCCCAGTAGAGGACCGCCGCCCACCAGTACAGGGCCGTCCCCCAGACGGCGAAGGCCCATCCGACGACCCGCGCCGCGGTGCCCGCGGCGCCGCCGTGGTCGCCGAGCAGCAGCAGCGGGAAGGAGTACAGCAGGCACATCGTCGCCGCCTTGCCGATGAAGTGCACGGGCAGCGTGCCGCCGTACCCGAGCCGCCGCACGATCGGCGCGATCGGCAGGATCGACACCTCGCGGGCGACGAGCGCGAGCACCAGCCACAGCGGGATGATGTCGCGGATGGTGAGCCCGACGAGCGTGGCCAGGATGTAGAGGCGGTCGGCGGCCGGGTCGAGGACCATGCCGAGCTTGCTCGTCTGGTTGAACGCCCGAGCCAGCTTCCCGTCCAGCCAGTCCGACAGGCCCGCGAACACCAGCAGGCCGAGCGCCCACCAGTCCGCCTCGACCAGGACGAGCCACAGGAACAGCGGGACGCCCAGGAGCCGGGCGAGGCTCAGGATGTTGGGCACCGTGAAGATCCGGTCCTGTGGGGCCTCCTGCAAAGTGCTCACCGACGTGTCGCCTCCCCTGGTCCCCTTGATCCTGACCCTATCCGTAAGGGGTGGAAAGCCCCCCGGCGGTGTCGGCGTCGGAAGTCGGGAGGGTTCCGGCGGGCGGGCGCCGCCGGCGCCTCCCGCGGGCGCGCGTCACGCCCGGTGGGGCGCGGCGGCGTTCTCCAGCGGGAGGACGGCGGTGACGACGAACCCGCCGGACTCCCCCGGCCCCGCGTCCAACGTCCCGCCCACGCTGCGCGCCCGCTCGATCATCCCGAGGATCCCGAACCCCTCGGGCGGGCCGCCGGACGGCCCCCGGCCGTCGTCGGAGACCCGGACGACGAGGCTCCCGCCGTCGCGCTCCAGGCTCACCGTCGCGCGCCTCGCGGCGGCGTGCTTGACAACGTTGGTCAGAGCCTCCTGGACGATCCGGTACGCCGCCACCCCCGTCTCCGGGGGCGGCGTCCCGACGTCCCCGTCCCGCAGGTCGACGTCGATCCCGCCGCCGCGCGCCGCGTCGACGAGGCCGGCGAGGGCGTGGAGGCCCGGCAGCGTCTCGGGGGCGCCGACGTCGGTGCCGCGCAGGACCTGGAGCGTGCCGCGCAGCTCGATCCGCGCGTCCCGGCACGTCGAGGCGATGGAGGCGAGCGCGTCGGCCAGCTCCTCCCGGTCGAGCGGCCGGTCCCCGCGCACCAGGTGGGCCGCGGCGCCGGCCCGCACGCCGATCAGGGTGATGCTGTGCGCGAGCAGGTCGTGCAGGTCGCGGGCGATCCGCAGGCGCTCCTCGGCGACCCGCCGGCGCGCCTCCTCCTCCCGGGTGCGCTCGGCCCGCTCGGCCCGCTCGGTGATCGTCGCGAGCCGCGCCCGGTGCACCCGCCACACCTGGACGGCGATGACGACCGACACCACGGCCTCGATGACGGCGATCTGCTCGCGCAGGGATCCGCCGCCCGCCCGCATCGCCGCGCCGACCACGCAGACGGCGAGCAGGCAGCCGACGACGCCGAGGACGACCCGCACCCGGCGCCCGAGCACCGCGTAGGCGAACAGCGCGATCACCTCGGCGGGCACCAGCGCGTGGTGCTGGTACTGCGCCAGGTGGTAGGGCAGCACCAGGACCACCAGTGCCAGCAGGCCGGGGGCCGGCCACCGCCGGATCACCGCGAGCGGGACGTGCGCGGTGCGGGAGCGGTGCAGGAGGGGGACGCCGAGGGCCGCTTCGAGCTTGGCGATCCGCTTGGAGACCGCCTGCTGGGTCATGCCCAGGCGGTCC
>NZ_JBEUPA010000222.1:0-9838 GCF_040492065.1 Actinomadura sp. NPDC000929
CGCGGGCGGGCCGCGGGGGGGGGGGCCGCGCACGTTACCCCCCCCCCCCCCGCCGTCGCCGAGCTGGAACGCCGCTACCTCGCCCGGGAGGGCTTCGACGTCGAGATCGAGGCCGACCCCGCGCGGGCGCCCGCCGCCGCCCGGCGCCGGCGCCCCGACGTCGTCGTCCTCGACCTGTCCACCACCGCGCTGCCCGTCGACCTGTACCGGCGCGTCGCCGACACCGTCCGGCCCGCGCCCGTCGTCGCCGTCACCGGGCCCCTCGACCCGATGATCGAACGCGCCCTCGGCGACCACCGCGTCGAGCGGCCCTTCGGGCCCCGCGTCCTCGTCGCGGCCGTCGCCGAGGCCCTGCGCGCCGGCGCGCCCGCCCAGGCGCCCGGCCCCCTGCGCGCCGGCCGCGTCGCCCTCGAACCCCGCGACCGGGCGGCCCTCGTCGGCGAACGCCGCGTCGCCCTCACCGTCACCGAGTTCGACCTCCTCGAATTCCTGATGGCGAACCCCGGCCGCGTCTTCACCCGCGAGCAGCTGCTCGACGCAGCATGGGGGCCCGGCGCCGGCGCCGGAAGCCGCACCGTCGACGTCCACGTCGCCCAGCTGCGGGCCAAGCTCGGCGAAGGCAACCCCATCAGGACGGTGCGCGGCGTCGGCTACGTCCTGGACGCCTAGGGTGGACGGCGTGACTCGCGCGCGCCCACAAGCGTTGCTGCCGCACGCGGCCGTGCTCGCCGGGGTCGCCGGCGGGGTCCTGGTGATCGCGCTGCGGGCGGACCCCAACGAGCCGGGGCACTACCCAGGCTGCCCCTTCCTGACGCTGACCGGCTACTACTGCCCCGGGTGCGGGATGACGCGGCTCGTCTACGCGCTCGCGCACGGGCACGCGGGCACCGCGTTCGGCCTCAACCCGCTGCTCTTCGTCCTGCTGCCGGTCTTCGGCTACCTGTACGCGCGGTGGACGGTCAGGACCGCGCAGGGGCTGCCCATGCGGTCCGCGCTGTTCAAGCCGGCCGTCGCGTATTCGTTCGTCGGCCTTCTCATCGTCTACTGGATCGCGCGCAACCTGCCGTTCGCGCACGTGCTCGCGCCCTGACGCGCGCGGCCCGGCCGGCGGGGAGACCGCACGGCCCTCCCGGGTGCGGGACGCGTCGGAGGGGGCGGCTACGATCGGTGCACGGAACGACCTGAAATAGGGGGCCTGCGACCTTGAGCGTTTTGGACGAGATCATCGAAGGCGTCCGGGCCGATCTCGCCGACAGGCAGCGCGAGGTCCCGCTCGACGCCCTCAAGGAGCGGGCGGCGAAGGCCCCGGCCCCGAGGGACGCGCTCGGCGCGCTGCGGGGGCAGGGCGTCTCGGTCATCGCCGAGGTCAAGCGCAGCAGCCCGTCCAAGGGCGCGCTCGCCGCGATCGCCGACCCCGCCGCGCTCGCCCGCGACTACGAGGCCGGCGGCGCCAAGGTGATCAGCGTGCTGACCGAGCGGCGCCGGTTCGGCGGCAGCCTGGCCGACCTCGCCGAGGTCCGCGCCAACGTCGACGTCGCCCTCCTGCGCAAGGACTTCATCGTCACCTCCTACCAGCTGTGGGAGGCGCGGGCCGCGGGCGCCGACATGGCGCTGCTGATCGTCGCCGCGCTGGAGCAGGACGCGCTGGTCTCGCTGGTCGAGCGCGCCGAGTCGATCGGGCTCGTCCCGCTCGTCGAGGTGCACACCGAGGAGGAGGCGGCCCGCGCGGTCGACGCCGGCGCCAAGGTCATCGGCGTGAACGCCCGCGACCTGCGCACGCTGCAGGTCGACCGCGGCGTGTTCGCCCGGGTCGCGCCCCTCATCCCCAAGGACGTCGTGAAGGTCGCCGAGTCCGGGGTGCGGGGCCCGCACGACCTGCTCGCCTACGCCTCCAGCGGCGCCGACGCGGTGCTGGTCGGGGAAAGCCTCGTGATCGGCAAGGACCCGCGCGCCGCGGTCGCCGACCTCGTCGCCGCCGGCGCCCACCCGGCGCTGCGCCAGAGCGGCTGAGAAACCCCCGCGACGAGTGGATAGGGTTACGGGCATGCAGGTCGAACCGCTCCGGGAGCGATGGCGGGGCTAGTCCAGGACCCCAGTGACCGGATCAGCCGCTTCTCCCACGACAGGACGCGTTTTCTCATGACCATGGACACCGCCGCGCGCGGTGCTGAAGCCCTGCCCGACGCCACGGGCCACTTCGGCCCCTTCGGCGGGCGCTTCGCCCCCGAGGCCCTCATGGCGGCCCTGGACGAGCTCGCTCGCGAGTTCGAGACCGCCAAGAACGACCCGGCCTTCGTCGCCGAGCTGGAGGACCTGCTCGCCGGCTACGCGGGCCGTCCCAGCCTGCTGACGGAGGCCCGGCGCTTCTCCGAGCACGCGGGAGCCCGGGTGCTGCTCAAGCGCGAGGACCTCAACCACACCGGCTCCCACAAGATCAACAACGTGCTCGGCCAGGCGCTGCTCACGCGGCGGATGGGCAAGTCCCGCGTGATCGCCGAGACCGGCGCCGGCCAGCACGGCGTCGCCACCGCCACCGCCGCGGCCCTGCTCGGCCTGAGCTGCACCGTCTACATGGGCGAGGTCGACACCGAGCGGCAGGCCCTCAACGTCGCCCGGATGCGGATGCTCGGCGCCGAGGTGGTCCCCGTCCGGACCGGCAGCCGCACCCTCAAGGACGCCTGCAACGAGGCGTTCCGCGACTGGGTCGCCAGCGTCGAGGACACCCACTACTGCATCGGCTCGGTGATGGGCCCGCACCCGTTCCCGGTGATGGTCCGCGACTTCCAGCGCGTCATCGGCGTGGAGGCCAGGCGGCAGTGCGTGGAGATGACCGGCGCCCTCCCGGACGCCGTCGTCGCCTGCGTGGGCGGCGGCTCCAACGCGATCGGCACCTTCCACGCGTTCGTCGGCGACGAGTCCGTCCGGCTGATCGGGTTCGAGGCGGGCGGCGAGGGCGTCGCCACCGGCAAGCACGCCGCGACCCTCGTCGGCGGCTCCCTCGGCGTCATCCACGGCATGCGGACCTACCTGCTGCAGGACGAGGACGGCCAGACCCTGGAGACCCACTCGATCTCGGCCGGGCTCGACTACCCCGGCGTCGGTCCCGAGCACTCGTGGCTGCACGAGACCGGCCGCGCCGAGTACCGCGAGATCACCGACGCCGAGGCGATGGAGGCGTTCGCGCTGCTGTGCCGCACCGAGGGCATCATCCCGGCGATCGAGTCCGCGCACGCGCTCGCCGGCGCGCTCAAGGTCGGCAAGGAGCTCGGCCCGGACGCCACGATCGTCGTCTGCCTGTCCGGACGGGGCGACAAGGACATGCACACGGCCGCCGCCTTCTTCGGCCTGATGCCCGAGGGAGAGAACGCGTGAGCGCCCGGATCGCCTACGACAAGGCCAGGGCCGACGGGCGCGCCGCCCTCGTCGGATACCTGCCCGCGGGGTTCCCCAGCTACGAGGGCGCCGTGCAGGCGGCCAGGACGATGGTGGACGCGGGCTGCGACGTCATCGAGATCGGCCTGCCCTACACCGACCCGATGATGGACGGCCCCACCATCCAGGACGCCGTCCACCGGGCGCTCGTCGGCGGCGTCCGCGTCGCCGACGTGTTCCGCACGGTCGAGGCCGTCGCGGCCACCGGCGTCCCGGTCCTCGTGATGACGTACTGGAACCCGGTCGACCACTACGGCGTCGACCGGTTCGCCCGCGACCTCGCCTCCGCCGGCGGATCCGGCCTGATCACGCCCGACCTCTCGCCCGAGGAGGCCGGGCCGTGGCTGGAGGCGTCCGACGCCCACGGCCTCGACCGCGTGTTCCTCGTCGCGCTCAGCTCCACCGACGAGCGCATCGGGACGATCACCCGGGCGTGCCGCGGCTTCGTCTACGCGGCCTCGCTGATGGGCGTCACCGGCGCCCGCTCCGCCCTCGACACCGGCGCCCAGCGGCTGGTCGAGCGGACCCGCGCCGTCGTGGACGAGGACGGCACGGGCCTGCCGGTCGGCCTCGGCCTCGGCGTCGGCACCGGCGCCCAGGCCGCCGAGGTCGCCGGGTTCGCCGACGGCGTGATCGTCGGATCGGCGTTCATCCGCCGCCTGCTGGACGCCCCCGACCTCGCCTCCGGTCTCGCCGGGGTCCGGGAGCTCACCGAGGAGCTCGCCGCGGGCGTGCGGCACGTCCGCTGATCATTCCGGACAGCCCGGGGCGTCCGCGCGGGACCGGCGAAACCCGGCTCCGCCCGGACGTCCCGCCAGGTCGCGGGAACTCGCCGCGCCCTCACCCGAGTTGAAGGCTTGTGGGACCGCCGGCAGCCAATAGGGTGTGGTCGCCGGCACAGGCGGTCCCGGGAGGAACACGATGACGCAAGAGATGACGGTGAAGAGCCGGGCCGGGGCCGTGCGGCAACCGCTGCCCCCCGCGTGGCTCCAGATCACGGCGTGGGTGCTGACCCTCGCCGGGTTCGGCATCTCCGTGTACCTCACGATCTCGCACTACGACGAGGGCGCCCTGGTGTGCTCGGCGTCCAGGACCGTCGACTGCCACGCCGTCACCACCAGCGAGTACTCCACCCTGGCGGGCCTCCCGATGCCGCTGTACGGCCTGGCGTTCTTCCTGGCGTTCGGCGCGCTGATGACGCCGTGGGCGCTGCGGTCGACCTGGCCGCCGCTGCGCTGGGGACGGATCGCGTCCGTCGCGGTGGGCGTGCTGTTCGTGGTCTATCTGGTGACCGTGGAGCTGGCGCTCCTGCACAAGATCTGCCTGTGGTGCACCGGCGTCCACGTCATCACCGTCCTGCTGTTCCTCCTCGTCCTGGCCGACGAATTCCGGCGGGTCGGCCAGGTCGACTAGTCTCGCCGTCGTAGCGCGCCGCACTCTGCCGGCGCGGGTCCGCACGCTATAGGAGAACCAATGAGCAAGGCCGCACGAGAGCGGTCCGCGAGGGAGCGCCTGGCCGCCGAGCGCAAGCGGCAGGCGGCGCGGGAGAAGCAGCGGCGGCTGCTCGCCATCGTCCTCGGGTCGGTGGTGGTCGTGGCGGTGGTCGTGGTCGCGACCGTCCTCATCATCGACCAGAAGAACAAGAACGGCCGGGCCGAGGTGCACCAGGGCGCGCTCGCCCCCGTCAGCCGCCAGGCCGACGGCTCCATCCTCATGGCGCAGTCCGGGGTGAGCAAGCCGGAACTGGAGATCTTCGAGGACTTCCAGTGCCCGATCTGCAAGCAGTTCGAGGCCGCCACCGGCAAGACCGTCCAGCAGCTCGCCCAGCAGGGCAAGGTCAAGGTCGTCTACCGGCCGTTCCACCTGTTCGGGCAGCAGAAGGACCCCGTCCGGATCAACTCGCTGCGCTCGGCCGAGGCGGCGCTGTGCGTGCCCGCCGGCCAGTGGGTCTCCTACCACGACGCGCTCTTCAAGTTCCAGCCCCCCGAGGGCGAGAAGGGCTTCTCGCCCGACGACCTCGTCAAGTGGGGCAAGGACGTCGGCGTCACCGACCCGAACTTCGAGAAGTGCGTGCGGGACGAGCAGAAGAAGTCGACGGTCGACGCGATGACCAAGTACGCCCTCCAGGACCGCGGCGTCCAGGGCACCCCGAGCGTCTTCCTGAACGGCAAGCAGCTCGACCAGACGCAGTTCATGAACCCCGCCGGGCTGCGGGCGGCGATCGACGCCGCGGCCGCCGCCAGCAAGTGACCGGCCGCGTCCAGGACGCCTGAACGCCGAAGCGCCACGCCGCGCCGTCCCCTCCCGGGACGGCGCGGCGTGGCGCTTTTCCGCCGTCCGGCGGGGCCTTGCCCGCTACTCTCGTAGACGCTCACCAACACGCAGAGTAGCGATCGGGGGATCGATGAGCGAGCAGGGCAGGGAACCGTCCGCGCGCAAGCGGCTCGCGGACGAACGGACGCGGGCCGCGGTCCGGCGCCGGCGCCGGCGGGCGCTGCTCGTCGCCCTCGGCGCCCTCACCGTGGCGGCGGTCGCGGTCGTGGTGGTCGTCGTCGCGCTGTCCCGGACCGGCGAGAAGCCCCTCCAGAACTCCTACAAGGGCGCGCTGGCGCCCGCCGCCCGCCAGCAGGACGGGTCGGTCGCCATGGCGCAGCCGGGGGTCTCCTCCCCGGTCCTGGACGTCTGGGAGGACTTCCAGTGCCCCGCGTGCAAGGCCATGGAGGAGCGGGTCGGCGCGACGATGAAGGAGCTCGCCGCGCAGGGCAAGGTCAGGGTCGTCTACCGGCCGTTCCAGCTCTTCCAGCAGGACCCGCTGATGTCGAACTCCCGGCGGGCCGCGAACGCCGCCGCCTGCATGCCCGCCGACCACTGGGTCGCCTACCACGACAAGCTCTACGCCGAGCAGCCGCCCGAGGGCGACACGGGCTTCTCCACCGGCGACCTCGTCAGGTGGGGCGAGCAGCTGGGGGTCACCGACCCCTCCTTCGGCGCCTGCGTCCGCGGCGACCAGAAGATCAAAACGGTGGACCAGGCGAGCGCCCAGGCCGGGCGGGCGGGCGTCGACGCGACCCCGTACCTCGCGCTGAACGGCAAGAAGGTCGGCAACGACGCCCTGGCCTCGCCGGACGACCTCAGGAAGGCCGTCGCGGAGGCCGGCGGCGGCACGCCCCAGCCGGGGAGCACGCAGTCCGGCGGCACGGCGGGGCGCTCCGGCGAGGGGGCCGCGATGATGACGATCTCGTCGCGGTCCTAGAGGAGGCGCGCGCTGTGCCCCGGAGGCGGTAACGTCAACGGTCATGCACCCGGTCGCCTACATACCGAGTCCCTCGCAGGGCGTCTGGCACCTCGGCCCCGTGCCGCTGCGCGCCTACGCCATCATGATCATCCTTGGCATCGTCGCCGCGGTCTGGCTGGGCGAGCGCCGCTGGGCCGCCAAGGGCGGCACCCCCGGCGTGATCATCGACGTGGCCGTGTGGGCGGTGCCGTTCGGCCTGGTCGGCGGGCGGCTCTACCACGTGGTCACCGACTACCAGCGCTACTTCGGGGAGGGCGGCGACCCGATCCGGGCCCTGGAGGTCTGGAAGGGCGGCCTCGGCATCTGGGGCGCCGTCGCGCTCGGCGCGGTCGGCGCGATCATCGGCTGCCGGCGGCGGGGGATCTCGGTGCTGGCGCTCGGCGACGCGGTGGCCCCGGGCATCGCGCTCGCGCAGGCGATCGGCCGCTGGGGCAACTACTGGAACCAGGAGCTGTACGGCCGCCCGCTGGACACCTTCTGGGCACTGAAGATCGACGAGAACCACCGGCCGATGCTGGACGGCGGGCCCGGCCTCGACCCCAAGTACGCCGACGTCGCCACCTACCATCCGACGTTCCTGTACGAGTCGCTGTGGTGCGTCGGCGTCGCGATCCTGGTGATCTGGGCCGACCGCCGCTACAAGCTCACGCACGGGCGCGCCTTCGCCCTCTACGTCGCCGCCTACACCGTCGGGCGCGGCTGGATCGAGGCGCTGCGCATCGACGACGCCCACCACGTCCTCGGGCTGAGGCTCAACGACTGGACGTCCATCGTCGTCTTCGCCGGCGCGGTCGCCTACCTGTACCTGGCCCGCGGGCGCACCGGCCCGGAGAACGTCGGCGCCCCGGCGTCGGCCGCGCCGTCCGCCGCCCCCGCCGCGGCGGAACCCGAGGAGCCGGACGGCACCACCGCCGTGGCCGCCGCGGGGCATGCGGACGAGGAACCGGCCGAGGAGCCTGCGGCGCAGGACGAGGTGGCCGAGGCCGCGGCCCCGGAGACCGAGGAGCCCGCCCCGGCGGCCGGGGAGCCGGAGGCAGCGCCCGAGGCGGACGGCGGGGAGCCGGAGGCGACGTCCTCCGAGGAGCCCGAGCCCGCCCCCGAGGCCCCCGAGGCCCCTGAGGAGGGTCCCGCACCGGAGGCGAAGGCCGACGAGCCGGCCGAGCCCGAGGCCGACCCCGAGCCCGAGCCCGAGCCCGAGAGCGACCCCGAGGCCGAGCCCGAGGCCGGGGCCCGCACCGAGACCCCCGCCGCCGAGGCGGAGGACGAAGCCGGGGAGAATGAGGCTGACGGTGCCACCGCCCACGACCGGGTGGAGAAGGGGGAGCCCGTCAAGGACGGGAAGTAGGAAACGGCGACGGTGTCCGACACAGATGAGAAGCACGGCGTGCGGCCGGAGCAGCACCACCAGCACCGGGACGTCACCGGCGGCTGGCTGCGGCCCGCGGTGTTCGGCGCGATGGACGGGCTGGTCTCCAACTTCGCCCTGATCGCCGGGGTCGCGGGCGGCCAGGCGACCCAGAAGGTCGTGCTGCTGGCGGGCCTGGCGGGGTTGGCGGCGGGTGCGTTCTCGATGGCGGCGGGGGAGTACATCTCGGTCGCCTCCCAGTCGGAGCTGGCGCAGGCGGAGATCGAGGTGGAGCGGCTGGAGCTGGCCCGCCACCCGGTGGCCGAGCAGCGGGAGCTGGCCGAGGTCTTCGAGGCGCGCGGCGTCGACCCCGAGACGGCCGCCGAGGTCGCGCGGCAGCTGTCGCGCGACCCCGAGGAGGCCCTGGAGGTGCACGCCCGGGAGGAGCTCGGGGTGACGCTCGGCGACCTGCCCTCGCCGGTCCTGGCGGCGGGCTCGTCGTTCCTGTCGTTCGCGGTCGGCGCGCTGCTGCCGGTGCTGCCGTACCTGCTGGGCGCGACCAGCCTGTGGCCCGCGGCGGGCATCGCGGCGCTCGGGCTCTTCTGCGCCGGGGCGCTGGTGTCGCGGATCACGGCCCGGGCGTGGTGGTTCGGCGGGTCGCGGCAGCTGCTGTTCGGCGCCGCCGCGGCGTTGATCACCTACGGGTTCGGCGCACTGATCGGCAGTAACGGGCTGTAGCCCCAAGGAATCTGGGCGAAACACCCTTTTGGCCGCGCGAGGGGGATCCGGACCGCTAAGCTCCGGGGCTGTGATCGAGGCTTCTGACACCGGTTCCGCCGAGGCCGCCGAGGGCCGCCGGCGGGACTTCTGGCCGGAGGACAAGTCCGGCCGCAAGCTCCCCAGTCCGAAGCTGCTGCTGGGCGCGGCCGCCGCGCTGGTCGCTGTGATCGTCGCGGTGGTCGCGGTGGTCCTGCTGACCGGCGGCGGCGACGAGGCGAAGCCGCAGCAGCGCGCGGTGCCGACCGCGTACGCGCCGGACTACCTCGGCGAGGGCTTCGCCAAGCTCGCCTCCCGCTCGAACGACCCCCGTCCGATCACCGAGGGCGAGGCGTTCTCCACCAAGACGCTCAAGTCGGGCAAGTACACGTTCACGCTGGCCGAGTCCCAGCTGAGCGCCGACTGCAAGACCGCCACCTGGGGCGGCCGGCTGCAGGGCGACCTCGCCAAGTACCAGTGCACCCAGATCGCCCGCGCGGCCTACGTCAGCGCCGACAAGAGGCACGTCGGCCAGTTCGCCGTGATCAACCTCGTGAGCGAGGAGGGCGTCAAGCAGATCCTCCGCGACCTGGAGCCGGCGACCGCCGCCGGCTGGGTGTCCCCGCTGCAGCCGAAGGGCGTCCCGGCATTCGGGCCGGGCTTCACCGCCGCCTACACCAAGACCTACGGCCACTACGCCGTGGTCACGTGGGTGGAGCGGGCCGGCGGCGCGCAGCCCGCCTCGCTGAACGAGATGATCGATGTGAGCCTGGCCATCGAGAACGCCGCCGACTTCCTGTACGGGCGCCTCGACCTGGTCTCCGGCGGGAAGACCGGGCAGTGATCCGGCCGGGTGCGGGCGCGCCGCCCGCCGGCGGCGAGTAGTCTGCGCGGTCGTGGATCCCGATGAGCACCGCCGCGGCGGCTCGGGGCGGCCTCCGGTGAGCCGCCCGGGCCGCCGGCAGCCTCCCGCGCGCCGGACCCCGCAGTCCCGGTCGGGCGGCCCGCGC
>NZ_JBEUPA010000223.1:0-9793 GCF_040492065.1 Actinomadura sp. NPDC000929
CCCGGGCCCGCGCGCCCGTTCGGCGCGCCGCCGCGCCCGGCGGGCGAGGGCGGCGGCCCGCCGACCGTGCTGGGGCTGACCGGCCGCCAGTGGATGCTCGCGGCGCTCGTCGTCGGCTGCTGCTACCTCGTCGCCACGGGGATCTCGTTCGTCGGCACCTGGGCGACCCTCAGGCGCGAGCCCACCAACGCCGAACTCCAGACCGCCGCCAACAAGGAGGTCGCGCAGCGCTGGGAGGCCTGGCCCGCGCGGCGCGTGTTCCCCGAGCGGCTCAGTTACCGTCCGACGGGCAACCACACCGAGTACGCCTCCCGGACGGGGATCGTCCCCGACGCCGGCTGCGTCCAGGGCGTGGACGAGGAGATCGCGACGACGATCGTCAGGCACGGCTGCCGGGCCGTCCTGCGCGCGACCTACGTCGACCAGCTGCAGGGCGTCGTCGTCACCGTCGGGGTGGTGGCGTTCCCCGACCCGTGGAAGGCCGACCGGGCCTACAAGGAGCTGCCCGGCTCGCAGGGCCCGGACGGGACGGGCTCCGTCCGCCCGGCCCTGCGCGCCGCCGCGTTCCCGGGGACCGCGTCCGCCCGCTTCACCGACGAGGCCAGGCAGGACCGGACGATCGACCGCGGGGGCCCGTACGTCGTGCTGACCACGTCCGGTCAGGCCGACGGCCGCCCCGCCTCCGCGATCAAGAAGGCGCGCCCGGGCGAGCCGTTCGCGGTGTCCCCGCAGATCGCCCACGCGATCGCGCGGACCCTGTCGGCCAAGGCGCTGCCCGACTGCGACCAGCCCGAGTGGCAATGCTGAGGGGGGCGCGGGTGAGGCGTCGCGGTCTGCCGGCGGCCGCGGCGGCGGTGGTCGTGGCCGGAACCTGGCTGATGCCCGTCCACGCGCGCGCCGACGCGGTGCGGGACGGGCAGCGCCCCGTCCTCGCCCTGCTCGGCATGGAGACCGCCTGGAAGGTGACCAAGGGCGCCGGCGTGACGGTCGGCGTCGTCGACTCGGGCGTCGATCCCACGCAGCCGGACCTGCGCGGCAGGGTCACCGTCGGCCCCAACATGCTCGCCGGGATCGACGCGGGGACGACGCCCGCGCGACTGCACGGCACCGGGATGTCGACGCTGATCGCCGGGCAGGGGCACGGCCCGGGCGGCAGGTCGGGCGTCATCGGCATGGCCCCGCAGGCGCGCATCCTCGCCGTCCGGACGATCGGCGAGCCGGAGGACGCCAGCTACCGCCGCTTCCGGGCGGCGGGCAGCGCGCACGGAGCGGTGGCGCGCGGCATCCGCTACGCCGCCGACCACGGCGCCGACGTCATCAACCTGTCGCTCGGCAGCGGGGACGACGACCCGGCCGAGCGCGAGGCCGTCGGCTACGCCATCGGCAAGGGCGTCGTGGTGGTCTCGGCCGTCGGCAACGACGGCGACGAGGAGCGGCTGCTGGACGGCGACGGGTTCGCGCCGTACTTCTACCCGGCGTCCTTCCCCGGTGTGATCGCGGTCGCGGCGACCGAGCCCGGCCACTCCCGCGCGCCGTTCTCCAACCGCAACTACTCGGTGCTGCTGTCGGCGCCGGGCACGGGCCTGCCCGTCGGGGCGCCGGGCGGCCGGTACTTCGCGAGCAGCGGGACCAGCGACGCCAGCGCGATCGTCGCCGGGATCGCGGCGCTGATCCGGGCGAAGCACCCCCGGATGGCGCCCGCGCTGGTCGCGCAGGCGCTGATCCAGAGCACCCGGCACGGCCCGTCCGGGGGCTACGACCCGGAGATCGGGTTCGGGGAGGTGCACGCGGCCCGGGCCCTGTCGGCGGCGGACTCGCTGGCCTCGGCGTCGCCCGGCCCGGCGCGGGCCAAGCCCGCCGGGCAGCGGTTCGGGAAGCAGGACCCCGGCCCGGTGGAGGTCATCGAGCGGCCCTTCTGGGTCCGCCCGCTGGTCATCGTGATCGTGCTGATCGGGCTCGGCGGGACGGCCGGAGGTTTCGCGCTCGCGGTCGCGTTCCGGCGGCGCCACTCCGGGCGGCCTCCCGCCGCCCCGTCCTGAGCCGCCTTGGGCTACGCTCCGCTGGTGTCGCGCGCCGAGATCTCCGCCCCGGACGGCGAGCCGGAACCGGGCGCCGGACGGCGGATCTCCCGCAGGACGGCCGCGCTGGTGGCCGCGCCGGCGTGCGCGACCGTCCTGCTCGTGGCCGGGGTGCGGCTGACCGCCGAGCTGACCCGCGCCCCCACCCCCGCCGAGCGCGCGGAGGCCGCGGCGGCGGAGCTGTCCGGCCGCTACCGCACCTGGACGGCCGGGCGGATCTTCCCCGCGGGCCTGGCCTACCGGCTCGGCCAGGCGTCCGCCGAGACGGCCCGCCGGGTGGGGATCGGCCCCGACACCCGCTGCGAGACGGCCGTGGACGACGCGTTCGCCGGGACCCTGACGGCCCGCGGCTGCCGCGCCGTGCTGCGCGCCACCTACCTCGACCAGGCGCAGGGGCTCGCGGTCACGGTCGGCGTGGTCGTGCTCCCGGACGAGCGGTCCGCGCGCGAGGCCGTCGCCTTCTTCCCGTCCCGCAAGCCCGGCCCGGGGCTGCGCGCGCTGCCGCTCCCGGGTTCGGTGGCGGCCCGGTTCGGCGACGCCGCCCGGCAGGCGTCCACCGCCGCGCAGCGCGGCCCGTACGTGGTCGCGGCGACGGCCGGGTACGCCGACGGGCGTCCCGCGATGCGCGGCTCGCCGGCCGACGCGGCCGAGCTGGCGCCGCAGCTCGTCCAGGGCGTCCTGCGGCCGCTGACCGCACCCGCGGAGGTCCGCTGCGGCGCCCGGGAGTGGCGGTGCTGAGGCGCGCCGCGGCCGGGGCCGCCGCGGTGGCGCTGGCCGCGGCCCCCGCCGCGCCGCCGGCCCGCGCCGCCGGACCCCGGAGCGCGGCCCTCGCCTCCGACCCGGTGCGGGACGCGGTCACCCCCGTCCTGGAGTCGCTGCACGTGCCGCGCGCCTGGACGATGTCCAAGGGCGGCGGCGTCACCGTCGCCGTCCTCGACTCGGGTGTGGACGAGGGCCAGGCCGACCTCGCGGGCTCCGTCACCACCGGGCCCGACTACACGCGCGGCGCGAACCCGCCCGGCGTCCCGCCGAAGCGGCTGCACGGCACCAACATGGCGTCGATCATCGCCGGGCACGGGCACGGCCCCGGCGGCGCCGAGGGGGTCGTCGGCGTCGCGCCCGAGGCCCGCCTGCTGTCCCTGCGGGTGATCCTGGAACGCGACGAGCCGGGCTTCGCGGAGTTCACCGGCGGCGCGCGCTACACGGGGACGATCGCCCAGGGCATCCGGTACGCCGTCGACCACGGCGCCGACGTGGTCAACCTGTCGCTCGGCCGCTCCTACCCCACGCCGCGCGAGCGCGACGCCGTCGCCTACGCGATCAGCCGGAACGTCGTCGTGGTCGCGGCCGCCGGCAACAGCGGAGCCGAGGACGACCCGCGCGGCGCGGGCGGCCGTCCCGCCCCGGCGCGCGGCGCCCCCCGGCCCGGGAGCGGCGGTTCCACCAGGTACCTGTACCCGGCGTCGTTCCCCGGCGTGATCTCCGTGGCCGCCGTGGACGCGCGGGGCCGGCACGCCGGGTTCTCCAACCGCAACTCCGGCGTCGTCGTGTCCGCGCCCGGCGTGCGGATCGTCGGCGCGGGCCCGGACGGGCGGTACTGGATCGGGGACGGCACGAGCCCGGCGACCGCGTTCGTCTCCGGCGTCGCCGCGCTCATCCGGTCGCGCCACCGCGGCCTCGCCCCCGCACTGGTCACGCAGGCCGTCGCGGCGAGCACCGCGAACCGCCCGGCGCGCGGCTACGACCGGGGCGTCGGGTTCGGGCGGGTGGACGCCGCCGCCGCGCTCGCCGCGTCCGACGCCCTGGCGGGGGCCCGGACGGACGGTGCGGGCCTGCCCGCCGGGAAGCGGTTCGCGACCGGTCCGGTCCGCCCCGTCCAGGTCGTGCACCGCTCCGGCGGTCTCGTCCTCGCCTACTCGCTGATCTGCGCGCTGTGCCTGCTCGGCCTGGCGGGCGCCGCCGTCCTGCTGCGCGCCGAGCGGGATCCGGGAGAATGAGCGGATGTGGTCCGAACCTGACGAGTACGCCGAGGCGGTGCTGGACGCCGTGGAGCGCATCCCGCCGGGCCGCGTCCTGTCCTACGGAGACGTGGCCGAGCTGGTCGGACGGGGCGGGCCGCGGCAGGTCGGGCGCGTGATGTCGCTGTACGGGGGCGCCGTCCCGTGGTGGCGGGTGATCCGCGCGGACGGGAACCCGCCGAGCGGCCACGAGCTCCGGGCCCACGAGAACTACCGCGCCGAGGGAACGCCGCTGCGCCCGGACGGCCGCCGCGTCGACATGGCCCGCGCCCGCTGGACGGGCCCCGCCTGACCGGGCGGAACCGGCCTAGGACGTCCGGGCCGGGTGCAGCCGGAACGCGCCGGCGATCACCACGGCCAGCACGGCGGGACTGACGGCCGCGGCCGCGAGGGGGGCGCTGGTCATCAGCGCGCCCGCCACCGCCGCCCCGGCGGCGAGGCTGAGGATCACCGCGGTCCGCAGCCCGGCCGCCGCGCCCTGCCCGACCGCGAGACCGCCCATCATCGAGGTCAGCGTGCCGGTGACGAACGTGGTGGTGATCCCGTCGGCGGCCATGCTGCGCGCCGCCGCCGTCTGCGCGCCCATCGCCACCGACGACAGGGAGACGAGGGCGAGCAGCCCGCCGCCGCGCGGCTCGGCGCCCGCGGCGGCCCACCCCGCGAGGAACGCGGTCTGCAGCGCCAGCACGAACGCCAGGACGGCGGTGACGCGGGGCGGCCACACCCGTCCGGCGGCGGTGCGCCCCGCGATGAGGAACCCGGCGAGCAGGCCGAGCGCGAACGCGAGCGTCGCGGCGCCGCAGCGGGCCAGGTCGGCGCCGTTCCCCTCGCCGGCGGCGAGGCCGAACAGCACGATGTTGCCGGTCATGTTGGCGGTGAAGACCTTCTCCATGCCGAGGAAACCGACGATGTCGGTCGTCCCGGCGCCGAAGGTGAGCAGGACCAGGAGCGCGGCGCGCCACCGGAGGGCGGCGCGCGGCGGGCCCCCCGCCGCCGCGGCGGGCGCGGCAGCGGGGGCCGGATCGGACAGGTCGGAGGACGCGGTCACCGTGCTCCCTAGTAGATGATCAGACCGGCGACCGTGGCGACGACGAGGCCGGCGATCACGGGCAGGAACGAGCGGCGGACGAGGTCGAGCACCGGCACGCGGGCGAACCCGGCCACCGCGATCAGCGACGACCACGCGATCAGCACGCCGCCGCCGGCCCAGATGCAGCCCATCTGCCCGATCGCGGCGAGCAGCGCCGGGTCGACGCCGGAGGCCGGGCCGAGCGAGCCGGCCAGCGAGCCGGTGAGCGGCAGCCCGGAGAACCCGGAGCCGTCCAGCCCGGTGACCATCCCGATGATCAGCACGCCGAAGCCGACGACGTACTGGCTGTCGGGGATCGCGTCCTGCATCCGGACGACGGCGTCGAACAGGAAGCCGGGCGCCTTCGCGCCCTCCTCCATGCCCATGATCTTCCCGGCGAAGTCGGCGTTGCCGATGAAGAAGAACCCGGCGATCGGGATCACGACCCCCATCGCCTTCATCGCGAAGACCAGCCCGTCCACGATGTGGTCGGCGCACCGCTCCAGGCTGCCCCGGCCGTCCTTGGCGATCGCGGCGGCCAGCAGCAGCGCCGTGGCGACCCCGCCGACGAGCGCGGCGGCGTCCCCGCCCACCACCTCCGGGACGAGCCCGGTGAACTTGCCCAGCATCATGTAGCCGACGAGGCCGATCAGGGCCAGCGGGACGATCGCGGCGAACGCCTTGGACCGCCGGGGGCAGTCCGCGCCCGGCCGGTCGCCGCCGTTCAGCGACGACAGCGCCCGCCGCGTCATCTCGTCCGACGCCTCGCCCGCGTCGCCCGCGTCGCCCGATCCGCCGGAGCGGGGTCCGGGCACGGTGGACGAGCCGCCGCCGGACCCGGAGCCGGGCCCGTGGTCGAGGACGGCCACGCCGCCGTCGCCGCCGCCCGCCGCGGCGGGCTCCGGCTGCAGGACGCGCCGCCGCGGCAGCACGCGGATGAGCGAGCGGCGCGGCGCCGGCGCCTCCAGCTCCGACTCCCCGGCCTCCCAGCGTTCGAGCAGCGCCGCGTCCGGCCTGCGGAACTCCGAGCGCGTCATCAGGTAGCCGATGCCGAGCGCGACCAGGCCGGTGATCAGGGACAGCACCATGGCGCGGTCGGCGACCGCGCCGGTCTCCACCCCGGCGGCCTTCGCCGACAGGCCCGGGGCGACCTGGATGACGTAGTCGCTGGACAGCGCCATGCCCTGCCCGGCGATCGCGATCGCCACCCCCGCGCTGATCGGCGGGAGCCCCGCGGCGATCGCGGCGGGCAGCAGGATGGCGCCCATCAGCGGCACCGCCGGGGTCGGCCAGAAGAACAGGCTGATCACGTAGGTGACGGCGGCGAGCACCCAGAAGGCGGAGTGGCCGGACCGCATGACGACGCGGAACGGCTCCACCATGCGGCGGTCGGCGCCGAGCGCGCGCAGCGACCCGAGCAGCGCGGTGACCAGCGCGATGATGAGGAAGATGCTGAACAGCTCGGACGCCGCGGTGAGGCTGGCGTTGAAGATCGACTCCAGTCCCGTGACGAGGCTGCCGGTGAACACCCAGGCGGTGAGGAACGTCGCGGTCACCGCGGGGATGACGACGTTCTTACGGGCGATCATCACGGCGATGATGACGACGATTCCGGACAGATAGATCCAGTGAGCGGCTTCCAAAGGACGCCCCCTCCCTGTACGCGCCCTCTGCGAGGCCGACGGGCGCAACGATTGCAGAGAATCTGCTCGATCGGTCCGAGGTGAACAATGAGGAACGTGCACACTACGCGCTTGGTCATTTTGTGCACCATGTCGGGCGTCCGGCGAGCGAAGCAGCGGTGCCCGGGGCCGGTGTGCACGGTGCCCAAGGAAGGTGCCGGATCTTCGGCGATCGGTCCGTATCGGCGCTGATCGGGGGCCGCCGACACTGGCGGCATGTCAGAGCGCAGCCCCTTCGGCCTCCCGGACCGCGGCCCGTCCGTCGCGTCCGGCGGCATGGTCGCCTCCAGCCATCCGGCGGTGAGCCTGCTCGGCGCGCGGATCCTCGCGGGCGGCGGGAACGCGGTGGACGCCGCGCTCGCGATGGCCGCCCTGTCCTGGCTCGCGCTGCCCGGCCAGTGCGGGGTCGGAGGCGACGCCTTCGCCCTGCTGCGCCGCCCGGACGGCTCCGTCGCCGCGTTCGGCGGCAGCGGCTTCGGCCCGGACGGCGGCGAGCCCGCCTTCTACCGTGACCGCGGCCTCGCCGCCGTCCCGCTGGAGGGCGCCCTCGCCGTCGCGACCCCCGGCGCGGTCGCCGCGCTCGCCGCCCTGCACGCCGACTCGGCCTCCCGCGGGCTGCCCGAGCTGTGGGCGCCCGCGATCGCCGCCGCCGAGGACGGCCTGCCCTGCACCCGCAAGACCCGCGCCGACATCGTCGAGCGCCGCGACGCGCTGGCCCGCGACCCCGGCACGGCCGAGGTCTTCCTTCCCGGCGGCCGCGTGCCCGCCGCCGGCGCGCCGATCGTCCAGCGCGACCTCGGCGCCACCCTCCGCAGGCTGGCGGACGACCCCGCCGACCTGTACTCGGGCGCCCTCGCCGAACGCTCCGTGGACGCCCTGGTCGACGCCGGGGCGCCGTTCTCCGGCTACGAATGGATGGCGGGCGGCCGCTCCGTCCCCGAGGCGGCGCTGACCTGCGAGTACCGGGGGACGACGATCCACCTGACCCCGCCGCCCACGCCCGGCTGGATGGTGGCTCAGCAGGCGGGCCTCTGCGACGGCGTCCTGTCCGGCCTTCCGTGGCTGTCGGCCGAGGCGGTCCACCGGATGGCCTCGGCCGCCCGCATCGCGTTCGCCGACCGGTTCGCGGGGTGCGGCGACGGCAGCGACCACTGGCGCGGACTGCTCGCGCCGCCCGCGCTGGCGGCCGCCCGCGCCCGCCTCGACGCGGGCGACCTCCCGGCCGGCCTCACGTCGCCGGTCCCCGCGGGCGGCGACACGACCTCCATGGTCGCCGTGGACGCGGAGGGGCGGGCGGTCAGCCTCATCCACTCGCTCGCCTTCACCTTCGGCGCCCGGATCACCGTCCCGGGCACGGGCATCGTCCTCAACAACCGGCTCGGCCGCGGCGCCTACCTCATCGACGGGCACCCCAACGAGGTCCGCCCGCGCCGGCGCCCGCTGCACACCCTGAACGCCTGGCTCGTCACCGGCGCCTCCGGCCGCCTCCTGCACGCGGGCAACACCCCCGGCGGGGACGGCCAGGTCCAGTGGAACGCCCAGCTGCTGTCCCATCTGCTCGACCACGGCCACGACCCCGCGACCGCCGTCGCGGCGCCGCGCTTCACCGTCCACCCGGGCAGCGACGCCGACGTCCTCGGCCGTCCGCCCGAACTGCGCGTGGAGTCCCGTCTCGGGACCGGCCGGATCGAGGCGCTCCGCGCGTCCGGGCACGACGTCGCCGTCCAGGACCCCTGGGACGCGGGCGGCAGCGCCCAGATCGTCTCCGTCGCGGACGGCGCCCTCCTCGGCGCGTCCGACCCCCGCCAGGACGGGGTGGCCCTCGGTGTCTGAGCTTCCCGCCGCGCCCCGCCCCCAGGGCGACTACGTCCCGGCCGTCGCCGAGCCGATCCGCGCGGGCGACCTCCTGGTCGCGAGCGCCGGGATGACGCCGCGCCGGGACGGCCGCCTGACCGCCACCGGCCTCGTGGGCCGCGACCTGGACGTCCCCGCCGCGCGCGAGGCCGCCGCCCTGGCCGTCCGCAACGCCGTCGCCGCGGTCGCGAACGGGGACCTCCGTCGCAGCGGGAGCCGCGTCCGGCGGTGGGTCCGGATGACGGTCTACGTCGCCTGCGCCGACGGGTTCACCGACCTGTCGGCGGTCGCGGACGGCGCCTCGGCCGCCCTGGAGGCGCTGGCGCCGGGGCTCGGGCGCCCCGCCCGCAGCGCCGTCGGCGTCCGCGCCCTCCCCGGCGGCGCCCCCGTCGAAGTCGAACTCACCGCGATCGCCGGTGACCCGGGAATGGAGACGAGCGAGCATGCATGAGGGCCTGAACCTCGTCGGGGGCGAATGGCGCCCGGCACAGGACGGCAGAACGTTCCGGCGGAGGAATCCGGCGGAACTCGGCGAGATCGTCGGAGAGTTCCCCGAGTCGTCGGCCGCCGACGTGGAAGCGGCCGTCGGCGGGGCCGTCGAGGGCGCCGCGGAATGGGCCGCGGCGTCCGCGGACAAGCGCGCCGACGTGCTGGAGTCGGCGGCGCGGTGGCTGGAGGAGCGGGCGGACGGACTCGTCGCCGAACTGGTGCGGGAAGAGGGCAAGACGCGCGCCGAGGCGGCCATGGAGGTCTCCCGCACGCCCCGGAACCTGCGCTTCTACGCGGGGGAGGCCCACCGCATCACCGGCCAGAGCCACCCGGCGCCCGACGGCGGGCTCGTCTACACGCGGCGCGAGCCCGTCGGGGTGGTGGGCGCGATCACGCCCTGGAACTTCCCGCTGAACATCCCGTCCCGCAAGATCGGGCCCGCGCTGGCGGCCGGCAACGCGGTGGTGTTCAAACCGAGCCCGGTGACGCCCCTGCTGGCGCAGCGGCTGGTGGAGGCGCTGCTGGCCGGCGGGCTGCCGCCGCGCGCGATCGCGCTGGTGCACGGCGGCGCCGGGGCCGGGGCCGCCGTGGCGGCGGACGAGC
>NZ_JBEUPA010000224.1:0-9675 GCF_040492065.1 Actinomadura sp. NPDC000929
CCGGAGTGGGGCCGGCGTCGAGCAAGCCGCCGAGCAGCCGGCACCGCACGCGCATGCCCAGGATCCCGTGGCCGGGGCCGTCCGGGGCGGCCGCGCCGCCCGCGGCGCCGTTCCCGGTGCGGCGGCCCTCGTCGGTCACGCGGATCTCCAGGGCGTCGGTCCCGGAGGTCAGCGCGACCGTCACGCGGGTGGGGCCGACATGGCGGATCACATTGGTGACCGACTCCTGGAGGATCCGGTAGGCGGCGCCGCCGACCGCGCTCGGCAGCGGCGTCGCGGGAGGGGACGCCTCCAGCGTGACGTCGAGTCCCGCCTCGCGCGCCTTCGCGGTGAGCTCGCCGATCTGCTCCAGGCCGGGCTGCGGTGCGCGCCCGTCGCCGTCGTCGCGCAGGACGCCGAGGACGGCGCGCATCTCCCGCAGCGCCCGCGAGCTGGTCTGCTCGATGGTCCGCAGCGCTTCGCGCGCCTGCTCCGGACGCTTGTCGAGCACGTGCGCGGTGACCCCGGACTGCACGTTGATGATGGCCACCGCATGGGCGACGGTGTCGTGGACCTCGCGGGCGATCCGGAGGCGCTCCGCGTCCACGCGCGCCCGGGCCTCCTCCTCGCGGGTCCGTTCGGCCAGTTCCGCGCGCTTCTCGGCCTCGGCCGCGATGACCCGGCGGGACCGGACGGACTCGCCGAGGGCCGCGCTCATGACCGACGCGCCGATGCGGAAGAACACCCAGCCGATGGCGGCGCGCGGTTCGATGTCGTGCGCCGTGTACAGCCATACGGCGGCCAGCACGCCGATCCCCGAACCGGCGATCACCAGTGACCGGCGTCCGTCGCCGTAGGCCGCGAGGGTGTAGAGGGAGACGAAGAGCGCGAGCCAGCCGGGCCCGTCCGGGAAGTCGAGCCCGTAGTACACGAGGCTGGCGAGCGCGGTGACCGCGAAGACCGGCGCCGGCCACCGCCGGCGCAGGGCCACGGCCAGCCCGCTCACGACCAGCAGCGCGTATCCGAGGTTCCCCAGGTCGGCGAGCGGCCGCGTCGCCCCTTCGGCGGCGATGCGGCCGAGCGTTCCCTGGACCTGCATCACGGTGACGAGGAGCGCGAGCAGCGTGTCGTGCGTCACCGCGCGCAGGGAGAACGTCCCGGTACGGCGTTCCATGCCGGAATCCTACTGTCGTGGTGCGCGAACGCTCCTGCGCTCAGGCGCGCGACCTGCTCCTCCGCCAGGTGGAGCGGCCCGCGGAGCGGCGTACGCCCGACTGCGTAGACGCCGCCGTCGTCCGGCAGACGCGGCGGGCGCCCCGCCGGCGCGACGATCGCCGCCATGAGCGAGCATTCCGCAGACCCGCGACCGGACGGCGCCCTCGCGGCGCTGGCCCGCTTCTGCCACCGGCGCCGCCGCCTGGTGCTCCTGGCCTGGCTCGTCGGCGTGGTCGCCGTGGCGTTCGCCGGCTTCGGCTTCGGCGCCGCGCCCGACAACGACTTCTCCGGCGGAGACTCCGGATCGGCCAAGGCGCAGAAGCTGATCGAGAGGCACTTCCCCGAGCGGCGGGGCGACACCCTGACCCTGGCGATCAAGGCGGACCGGGGGATCGACGACCCCGCCGCCCGGCGGCGGATCGAGAAGGTCGTCGCCGTCCTGGACGCCTCGCCCGTGACCGGGCCGGTGACCTCCCCCTACCAGGACCCGAACCTGGTGACGCGCGACCGCCGCATCGCCCGGACGACGATCCCGCTGACCGAGGAGGCGGCCAAGAAGACCGACGTCAAGCCCCTGGTGGAGGCGGTCAAGGACGCCTCCGGCGACGGCCTGCTCCTCGGGCTGGGCGGCGAGCGGGCGGAGAAGGCCGAGACGCCCCAGCAGGGCCCGGCCGAAGGCGTGGGCCTGCTGACCGCCGCGGTGATCCTGTTCATCTCCTTCGGGTCGCTGGTCGCGATGGGCCTGCCGATCGCGACGGCGCTGACGGCCATCCTCGGCGGAATGGCCCTGATCAAGCTGGTGGGGCACCTCGTCCCCGCGCCCGACTTCACCGTGCTCGTCGCCGTGCTGGTCGGCCTCGGCATCGGCATCGACTACGCGCTGTTCATCGTGACCCGCTACCGGGAGGCCCTGCGGGACGGGGACGACCCCGAAGGCGCCACGGCCACGGCCATCGCCACCGCCGGGCACGCCGTGCTGTTCGCCGGCACGACCGTGGTGATCGCGCTGCTCGGACTGGTCGTCATGGGGCAGCGGCTGATGACCGGCGTGGCCGTCGCCGCGTCGGTGACCGTGCTGGTCACGATGATCGCCGCGGTGACCCTGCTGCCCGCGCTCCTCGGCTTCACCGGCCGCCGGATCGACTCGCTGCGGCTGCCGCGCCGCGCGCCGCGCCCGCGCACCGGCGAGCGCCGTCCCCCCGCCGAACGCTGGGCCGGCGTGGTGCAGCGCAGGCCGCTGGTCGCGGCGGTCCTCGCCGGGACGGGCCTGCTCGTGCTCGCCGCCCCCGTGCTGTCGATGCGGCTGAGCCTGCCCGACGCCAGCGTCCAGCCGCACGACCGGAGCAGCCACACCTCGTACACGATCCTGTCCGAGGGCTTCGGGCCCGGCTACGGCGCGCCCTTGATCTTCGCCGCGCGGATCGGATCCCCGGACGCCGATCTGCGCCCCGTCGTCGACGCGGTCGGACGGACCGAGGGCATCGCCTCCGTCACGCCGCCCCGGATCAGCGAGGACGGGCGCGCGGCCACGTTCATGGCCTTCCCGAAGAGCGGCGCCCAGGACGAGGCCACCGCCGACCTGGTGCACCGGCTGCGCGACGACGTCCTGCCCGCGGCGCCCGGCGGCGCCGGCGTCCAGGTCGGCGGCCCGAACGCCGGCGCGATCGACATCGCCGAGGAGGTCGGCTCCCGCCTGCCCCTGATGATCGCGGTCGTCGTCGCGCTGTCGCTCGTGCTGCTGGTCGCGCTGGTCCGGTCGGTCACGATCGCGCTGCAGGCCGCGGTGATGAACCTGCTGTCGATCGGCGCGGCCTACGGCGTGCTGGTCGCGGTCGTCCAGTGGGGCTGGCTCGGGAAGGCCCTCGGCTTCCCCACCACCATGCCGATCACGACCTGGGTGCCGATGATGATGTTCCCGCTGCTGTTCGGCCTGTCCATGGACTACGAGGTCTTCCTGATCTCGCGGATCCGGGAGGAGTACGAGCGCACCGGCGACACCCGGACGGCCGTCACCCGGGGGCTGGCGCGCACCGCCAAGGTCATCACCGCCGCGGCCGCCATCATGATCGCCGTCTTCTCGACGTCCCTGCTCGGCCCCGACGTGTCGGTCAAGCAGATCGGCCTCGGCATGGCCGTCGCCGTGCTCGTCGACGCCACCGTCGTCCGGATGGTCCTCGTCCCCGCGGTGATGGAGCTGTGCGGCAGGGCCAACTGGTGGATGCCGGGCCGCCGGGAACCCGCCCACGCTGGAGAGACCCCGCTCCAGGAGGCCGGCCCCCAGGAGACGTCCGGCACAATGGGGGCGGTACGGAGGTGACCGCGTGTCCGCACTCGGAGGATCGCTCGAACGCTCCATCATGGACGTGCTCTGGGCGGCGCCCCGCCCGCTGCGGGTCCGTGAGCTGCTGGCCGAGCTGAACGAGGACGCGGACAGGGCACTGGCCTACAACACCGTGCAGACCGTGGCCGAACGCCTGGCGCAGAAGGGCCTCCTCCGGCGTACGCAGGAGGGCACGGCCTTCCGCTACAGCCCCACGCGGCCGCGGGAGGAGTACGCGGTCGAGCTGATGCTGGACGCCCTGAGCGAGGCCTCCGACCACGGCGCCATCCTGGCGAGGTTCGCCGAGAGCGTCCCGCCGGAGGACGCCCGGCACCTCCTGGACGCCCTGCGGCGGCGGACCGCCGGCGAGGACGCGTGATCCCGTGATCCCGCTGGTGGTCGGGCTCGTCGTCTCGGTGGTCCTGCTGGGATGCGCCGCGGGGCCCGTTCTGGACCTCCTCAGGCGCTCCGCCGTCGGCCCGGGGACGGCCATCGCCTGCTGGACGGCCGCCCTCGCGGGGACGTTCATCGCCGCGGCGGGGATCGCGGCGGCGGGGCTGCTCGCGCCGCCGGGTCCGGGGCACGGACTGCTGTCTCGGCTGCGCGACTGCCTGCCCCATCACGGCCGTCTCGCCACCGCCGCCGCGGCCGTCGCGACCGCCGTCCTCGCCGCGGCCTGCGCCGCCGTGCTCGCCCGCGGCCTGCCGAGGCTCGGCCGGGCCGTGCGCCACCGCCGGCGGCACCGGGAGATGCTGCGGCTGGTCGCCCGGGAGGACCGCCGCCATCCGGACGTCCTCGTCCTCGACCACCCCGTGCCCGTGGCGTACTCGCTGCCGTCCCGGCACCGCGCGATCGTGGTCAGCACCGGGGCCCAGCGGGCGCTCAGCGCCGAGGAGTTCGGGGCCGTCCTGGCGCACGAGCGCGCGCATCTGCGCCAGCGTCACCATGTCTTCCTGCTGGCTCTGGACCTGGTCCACGCCATGCTGCCATGGCTGCCGACCGTCCGGCGCGCGAAGGCGCGGCTGCCGCTGCTGCTGGAGATGGCCGCGGACGACGCCGCGGTCCGCGTTCACGGCAGGAAGCCGCTGGTCGACGCGTTGTGCCGGCTCTCGGCGGCGCCCGCCGTCGCGGGGGCGCTCGGCGTCGCGGGGGCGCTCGGCGCGGCGGGCACGCCCGTCGCCGGTGCGCTGATGGAGCGGGTGCTGCGGCTGGAGGGCGCCCCGGCGAGGCCGCGGCGCGACGTCCGGCTCGCGGCGGGCCTGTTCGCGGTGGCGGCGGTCGCCGCGCCGCTCCTGGCCGGGGCCGCGGCGGTCGTGGAGCTCGCCGCGACCTGCTGAGGCGGAATGTGGCATTTGGGGAAATCTGCCGCTTCGGTGGCGAACCGACCGTAAACCTCCTACGCTCCGTAGGAGGTCACGGTCCGACGTCCCCGCCGGGGACGGCCGGCGACCGCGCCGAATCCCGCGGACGGCTCCGTCCGGGGAACCGGGGACCCGATCTTCAGGGGTGAGTCCGTCCCGCGGGACGGTAGGGCGACTCCGGCCCGAACCCGTCAGCTGACCCGGTAGGCGGTACAGGAGAGGACACCGCATGCAGCGACGAGCTGCCGGCCCCCGAACGACAGCCCGCCGCAGGATCCGCACCCGCCGGCTCGGCGACGTCACGGCATGGACGGCCGCCCTCGCGCTGTCCGCCGGGCTTCTCGCGCCCGCGCCCGCCCACGCCGAGCCGAAGCCGACGCGCAAGCAACTGACCGCGCAGCAGGAGAAGCTCGCCGACGAGGCCGAGAAGCTCAGCGAGCAGTACAACGGCCTGCGCGAACGCCTCAAGCAGGCCGAGCACGCCGCGAAGCTCGCCAAGAGCAGCGCCCTGCGCCAGCAGAAGGCGCTGGACGAAGCGCGCGAACGCATGGCGAAGATCGCCGCGGACAGCTACAAGAACGGCCCGGCGGACCCGGCCATCACGTTCGCCTCGTCGTCCGACCCGCAGGCCGTCCTGGACCAGTCGGCCACCCTCAACTACTTCGCCAAGCAGAACGACGTCCGCATCACGCAGATGCTCCAGGTGATGCAGGGCGCCGACCGGTCCCGCAAGGCCGCCGAGCAGCGCGCCGCCCAGGTGCGCGCGCTCACCGACGAGGCGAGGAAGAAGCGCCGGGAACTCCAGATCAAGCTCAAGAAGGTCGAGAAGCAGCTCGGCACCTTCAGGACCGCGGGCACGGGTCCCGCCTCCATCCCCAACCTCAACTCCGGCGGGGCCTCGGCCAAGGCCATGACGGCCGTCCGGGCCGCCCTCGCCCAGCAGGGCGTGCCCTACTCCTGGGGCGGCGGCAACGCGTCCGGCCCGAGCTACGGCACCGCGCAGGGCGCCAACATCAAGGGCTTCGACTGCTCCGGCCTGACCCTGTACGCCTACGCGCAGGTCGGCATCACGCTCGGCCACTACACCGGCAGCCAGTACAACGCCGGGACCCACGTGAGCATGAGCCAGCTCAAGCCCGGCGACCTGGTGTTCTTCCACAGCGACCTGCACCACATGGGCATGTACATCGGCAACGGCAACATGGTCCACGCGCCGCAGACCGGCGACGTCGTCAAGATCGCCCCCATCGCCGGCCGCCCGTTCGCGGGCGGGGTCCGTGTCGCCTGACCCCTCGAAGCGGTGACCCGCCGGTGACCGCCGATCACCCTTCGCTACCCTGGTCCGCGAGATGAGCACGCACCTCGGCGGCCTCCCCGCACGGGACGGCGCGCACGCGGAACGGCCGGTGGGACGGCCGAGGCGCTCCGTGCGCCCGGACGTCCTCCGGCTGGCGTCCGGCCTGCTCGTGCTCCTCGGGCTGCTGGCGATGCACGGCTTCCAGTCCACGGCGAGCCCGGCGGAGATGGGCGGCGTTCCGCTGACGTCCATGGCCGCCGGGCACGCCGCCCCCGCCGCCGAAGCGATGGCGGGGCACCGTCCACCCCGGGGCGACCGGCCCGGGGGCCATCACTCCGACCGCCACCCCGACCACCCCGGCGGCCAGGTCTGCCTGGCCATGCTGACCCTGCTCGCGCTCGCCCTCGTCGCGGCCCTCCTGGCGCTGCGCTTGCGGAAGTCGCCGCCGATGGCCGTGTCGCGGCCCCCGCGGGTGCGGATCCTCCTGGTCGGACGGCCGCCGCCGAGACCGTCCCTGCACAGGTTGAGCGTGCTGAGGCTGTGACAGGTCCAGCGGCGCCCGGAAACGGGCGCCGTCGCCGACCACCGATCACAGCACTCGACACGGAAGGCTCACCACCATGAAGCGAGCGTTCGCGCTCATCACCGTCCCGGCCCTGGCGATCGCCCTGGCGGCGTGCGGCGACGGCGACGACGGCGGCTCGACGGGCCACTCGATGCCCGCCCACTCCATGCCCGCCCACTCCATGCCCGCCCACTCGATGCCCGCCCACTCGGCACCTGCCGGCGGCGCGCAGGCCGGACCGCACAACGGCCAGGACGTCATGTTCGCGCAGATGATGATCCCGCACCACCGGCAGGCGATCGAGATGGCCGACCTCGCCGCCACCCGCGCCTCGTCGGCGGAGGTGAAGACCCTGGCCGCCGACATCAAGAAGGCGCAGGGACCGGAGATCCAGCAGCTCGGCGCGTGGCTAAAGGCCTGGGGCGCCCCCGTCCCCTCGCCTGGCACGACCGGCATGGGCGGCATGCACCACGGCGGCACGGACGGCATGGACGGCATGATGAGCGAGAAGGACATGAAGGAACTGGAGGCGGCCAAGGGCGCGGCGTTCGACAGGGCGTTCCTCACGATGATGATCCAGCATCACGAGGGCGCCGTGGCGATGGCCAAGGCCGAGCAGTCCTCCGGACAGTTCCCCCCGGCCAAGCAGATGGCGGCGACCATCATCTCCTCGCAGACCGCCGAGATCGCCAAGATGAGGTCCCTGCTGAAGCAGTGAGGACCGCCGGGCACGGAGGCGGGCGGCGCCGCGCCCCCGCCCGCCTCCGTGCCGGAGGCGCCTCTGCCTCAGGAACCGGTGCGGTGCCCGGCGGACGCGGCGGTCACGTCGCGGACGAAGCGTCCCGCCTGGTCCAGGGCGCGGGCCGCCTCCGGGAGGAACGTCCAGAACAGGTGGAAGCCGTGGGTGGCCACCGGGTAGAGCTCCAGCCGCGCGTCCACGTCCTGCTCGCTCGCCTCCTCCGCCAGGCGGCGGGCGTCGCCGACCAGGTGGTCGCCCGTGCCCGCCTGGAGCAGCAGGGGCGGCAGGCCCCTCAGGCGGCCGGGGGAGGCCAGCGGGCTCAGCAGCGGATCGTCCAGGGAGCGGCCCGCGAGGTAGTGGTCGACGCACTGGCGCATCATCCGGCCGGTCACCACGAGCTGGGGGCCGGCCGGCTCCTCCTCCAGGACGGTGTGCGCCAGGTCGATCCACGGGCAGAACAGGGCGGCGCCGCCGGGCAGGGGAAGGCCCTTGTCCTTCAGCGCGAGCAGCAGGGACAGGGCCAGGCTCGCCCCCGAGGAGTCGGCGGCGATCACGACCCGCTCTGGCGGCGCCGCTTCGAGCAGCCAGAGGTAGGCGCCCGCCGCGTCGTCCAGGGCGGCCGGGAAGGGGAAGTCCGGCGCGAGCCGGTAGTCCGGGACGACCACCTCGCACCCGGCCGCCACCGCGAGCGCCCCCGCCAGGGGCCGGTACCCGTACGCCGAGCCCATCACGAAGCCGCCCCCGTGCAGGTAGAGGACGCGCGACGGTGAGGCGTCCGGCGGCGCCAGCCGCAGGGCCGGGACTCCGCCCGCCTTCACCGGCCTGACCGCGACCTCCGGCGGCGGCTCGAACTCGGCGAGCAGGGTCTCGTACTCGACGCCCATCTGACCGAGGTCGCCGCCCGCGCGGTTGTGGTCGGCGATCGGCCGCCACAGCCTGCCCGCGCGGCCGGACGCCTCGCCGCCGATCGAGCGGGTCGTCGCGATCGCGTCGTCCACGCCCGACAGCAGGGTCCTCGCGCGGTCGAGCAGGGCCTCTCCGGCGAGGGTCAGCTCCACCCGGTGCGTCGAGCGGTTCAGCAGGTCGCACCCGACCAGCCGCTCCAGGCCCTTGATCTGGCGGCTCAGCGCGGGTTGCGACAGGTACAGGCGCGCGGCGGCGCGGCCGAAGTTCAGCTCCTCGGCGACGGCGACGAACGCGCGGAGATGGCGCAGCTCGATCGCGTCCGGCGCCTGGGGCAGCCTGAGCACGCGCGGCGGGGTGTCGTCCGGCATGCGGCCATTGTCGCCGTACCGCGCCCCCGGTGGTGATGCCGATCATGCACGACCGTCATGCGCGAACGGCCTTTCCCTCCGGAGGGGCCGCGCTGCCACGGTCGACCCATGACCACGACGAAACGGGTGGACATCCACCTGCGCGGCGCGTCCGGCCCGCTGCGGGCCGGCGTGCGCTGGTCCGGTACGGACGACACGCGCCTGCTGCTGCACTTCGACGGGACGCCGGGCGACCTCGGCCCGCACGCCGTCGCCCTCTCTCCGGAACTCGACGCCGCCCGGCCCGGTGCGCTGGACGACGCGGCGGCCGCGCTCGGCTGGGCCGCCGACCACGCCGCCGAACTCGGCGCCGCGCCCGCGCGCCTGGTCGTCGCGGGGCAGGGCGGCGGGGCGGCGATCGCCGCCCGGCTCGCCCTGCTGGCCCGCGACGAGGGCTGGCCGCCGCTGGAGCGACAGATCCTCGTGCGCCCGCGGCTGCCCGAGGGGTTCGCGCCCGACCTGGCCGGGGTCGCCGCCGCCACCGTCGTCAGCGGCCCGGACGACGACGGGCGCGCCTACGCCGGGCGCCTGCGGGCCGCGGGCGTCCCCGTCGAGGAGAGGAGCGTCCGATGACCCCGCCCCGCGCCGGACGCCGCGAGTGGATCGCGCTGGCCGTCCTCGCCCTGCCGGCGCTGCTGGTCTCGGTGGACATGTTCGTCATGATCATGGCGCTGCCGGAGCTGAGCGTCGCCCTCGGCGCGAGCGGCACCGAGCAGCTGTGGATCATGGACGTGTACGGGTTCATGGTCGCCGGATTCCTGGTCGCGATGGGCGCGCTCGGCGACCGGATCGGCCGCCGCCGGCTGCTGCTGGCCGGCGCCGCCGCGTTCGGGGCCGCCTCCTGCGCGGCCGCGTTCGCCGCGAGCCCGGCGGCGCTGATCGCGGC
>NZ_JBEUPA010000225.1:0-9609 GCF_040492065.1 Actinomadura sp. NPDC000929
CGAGCCCCTCACGCGCGACGAGCTGCGCGCCCGCTACGCGCACCTGGTCGCGGGCCCGGCGCCCTACCACCAGGAGTGCTGGCTGAACTGGATCGAGCCCGGCGCCGCCGCCGCGATCCTGAAGAACATGCGGGGCAACTGGTCGCCCGCGTCCCCGACGCGGAGCTGGACCTGTCCGCGGGCGCCCTGGCGGACCGGGCGTTGGCGGCCCTCGGGACGGAGGTGGCGGACCTGTGGGCGCCGAGGTGACCCGCGTCAACGGGCCCCTCGTGGAGACCGCCGGGATGCGCGGCGCCGCGATGAACGACGTGGTCGAGCTCGGCCCGGCCCGCCTCCCCGGGGAGATCGTCGCGCTGGAGGGCGCCGCGGCCACCGTCCAGGCCTACGAGTACACCGGCGGCCTCGCTCCCGGCGCGCCCGCCGCCACGACCGGCCGCGCCCTGTCCGCGCCGCTGGGCGCGCACCTGCTCGGCGGCGTCTTCGACGGCCTGCTGCGCCCGCTGGGCGGCGCGGGGGTCTGGCTCGACCCCTCGGCCCGCGCCGTGCGGGCGGACGCGGACCGGGCCGAGCACTGGCCGATCCGGCGGCCGCGCCCCTACGCCGAGCGGCTGGACGCCGGCGCCCCCCTGCACACCGGCCAGCGCGTCATCGACCTGCTCTTCCCCGTGCCGTTCGGCGGGACGGTCGCCGTCCCCGGCGGCTTCGGCACGGGCAAGACGATGCTGCTCCAGCAGGTCGCCAAGTGGTGCGACGCCGACGTGATCGTCTATGTCGGGTGCGGCGAGCGCGGGAACGAGATGGCCGACGTGCTCGAAGAGCTGGCGGAGCTGGACGACCCGCGCACGGGCGGCCGGCTCGCCGACCGCACCGTGGTCATCGCCAACACCTCCAACATGCCGATGATGGCCCGCGAGGCGAGCGTGCACAGCGGCGTCACCGTGGCCGAGTACTTCCGCGACCAGGGCAAGGACGCCGTCGTCATCGCCGACTCCACCTCCCGCTGGGCCGAGGCCCTGCGCGAGTTCGCCTCGCGGGCCGGCGAGCTGCCCGGCGAGGAGGGGTATCCGGCCGCGCTGCCGTCCGCGCTCGCCGCCTTCTACGAGCGCGCGGGGCGGGTCCGGACGCGCGGCGGCGCCGAGGGGTCGGTCACCGTCATCGGCGCGGTGTCCCCGCCGGGCGGCGACATGACCGAGCCCGTCACCGCCTACACCGAGCGGTTCGTGCGGGCCCGCTGGAGCCTGGACAAGGATCTGGCGTACTCGCGGCACTACCCCGCGGTGTCCTGGTCGGGATCCTTCGCGCGGGACGTCCCGGCCGTGGCCCGCGCTCACGCCGACGCCGGGGACCCCGAGTGGGCGCGCCGCCGCGCGCGCACGTCGGGGCTGCTGGCGGAGGCCGACCGCCTGACCGCCCTCGCCGAGCTCGTCGGCACCGGCACCCTGCCCGCCGCCGAACGGGTGACGCTCCTGGCCGGGCGCCTGCTGCGGGAAGGCGTCCTGCAGCAGAGCGCCCTCAGCCCCACCGACGCGTCCTGCACCCCCGAGCGCACCGCCGCGCTGACCGATGCCGTGATCGCCGTGGCGGACCGGTGCCAGGACCTGGTCGGCGGAGGCGTCGCCGTGTCGGCGATCGAGGACCTGGACTACTCGCCCCTCGTGCGGGCCCGCGAGGACGCCCCGGCCCCGGCGGACGTCCGCGACCGCCGGGACGCGGTCCTGGCCAGGCTGGACGGCCTGCGGTGACCGACTGGCCGAGACCGTCCTATACCGGCATAGCGCAGGTGCGCGGACCGTTGGTGGTCGTCACGGGCGCCGGGGACGTGGGGTGGGACGAGTTCGCCGACATCCGGGTCGGACGGGACGGGGACGCGGCGGACGGCGAGGCGGCGGAGGACGACCGCCACGGGCTCGTGCTGGACACCGCGCGCGACCGGGTCCTGGTGCAGGTGCTGGAGGGCACGGGCGGCATGAGCACCGAAGGCATGCGCGTCACCTTCAGCGGCGCGCCGCTGCGCGTCCCGGTCGGGACGGCCTGGCTCGGGCGGGTCTGCGACGGGATGGGGCAGCCGCTCGACGGCGGCCCGCCGGTGCTGGGCGCCGCCGCCCCCGTCGCCGGGGTCCCCCTCAACCCCGTGCACCGCGAGCCGCCCGCCGAGCCGGTGCTGACCGGCGTCTCCGCCATCGACGCGCTCACCACGCTCGCCAGGGGCCAGAAGCTGCCGGTCTTCTCCCGCGCGGGCCTCCCGCACCTGGAACTGGCCGCCCAGATCGCGGCGCAGGCGTCGGCGGGCGACGAGCCGTTCTGCGTCGTCTTCGCCGCGATGGGCCTGACCCACGCCGACGCCGCCGCCGTCCGGGAGACCCTGGAAGGACGGTCGGCGTCCGGCGAGCTGGTGCTGCTGCTCAACCTGGCCGACGCCCCCGTGATCGAGAGGATCGTCACTCCGCGCATCGCGCTGACCGTGGCCGAGCACCTGGCCTTCCAGGAGGGCCGGCACGTCCTGGTCGTCATGGGCGACATGACGTCCTACTGCGAGGCGCTGCGCGAGGTGTCGGCCGCCCGCGGCGAGATCCCCGCGCGCCGCGCCTACCCCGGCTACCTCTACAGCGACCTGGCCTCCCTCTACGAGCGCTGCGGCCGCGTCCGCGGACGCCCCGGATCGGTCACGCTCGTCCCCGTGCTGACCATGCCCGGCGGCGACATCACCCACCCCGTGCCCGACCTCACGGGCTACATCACCGAGGGCCAGATCGTCCTGTCCGGCGACCTGCACGCGCTCGGCGTGTACCCGCCCGTCGACGCGCTGGAGTCGCTGTCGCGGCTCATGCGCAAGGCCGCCGGGCCCGGCCGCACCCGCGCCGACCACCTCGACGTCGCCGCGCAGACGACGACCGCGCTCGCCGGGGCGCGCCGCGCCCGCGAACTCGGCGAGCTCGTCGGGGCCGGCGCCCTCAGCGACACCGACCGCCACTACCTCGACTTCGAGCGCGCCTGCCGGCAGACCCTCATCTCCCAGGGCAGGACGGAGGCCCGCCCGCTGGAAGAGACCCTGGACCTGGCATGGCGGGCGCTCGCGGCACTGCCGCGCCGCGAGCTCACCATGCTGCCCGCCGAGGCGATCGACGAGCACCTCGGGCGCGAGCGGTGAGCACGGGGCCGCGGGGACGCGCGGGACGCCTCTGGCACCGCCGGCGCATCGCGGCCGCCGAGGCCGCCCTCGACCTGCTGGAACGCAAGCTCGGCATCCTGCGGGACGAGCAGGACGGCCTGCACCGGCTCGCCCGCGCCACGAGCGAGGACTGGGAGCGCCGCTGCCGGGAGGCCGACAGGCTGCTGAACCGCGCCACGCTGCTGGGCGGGCGCCGGGTGCTGCCCCTGGCCTCGACCGGTGACCGGGCCGAGCTGACCGTGGAGCACGCCGTCCTCATGGGCGTGACCTACCCCCGGCGCATCGTCTTCGACCTGCCCGACCGGCCCGCGCCGTCGCCGTCCGGCACCGCGGTGGCGCCCGCGCGGCGGGCCTGCCGGGCCGCGCTCGAAGCCGCCTGCGCCCACGCCGCCGCGACCGCGGCGGCGGCCGCCGTCGACGCCGAGGTGGCCGCCACGCGGCAGCGCGTCCGCGCGATCGAACGCCGCCGCCTTCCCCGGCTGCGCGCCGCCCTGACCGAGATCGAGGCCGCCCTGGAGGAGCGCGAACGCGAGGACGGCGCCCGCCTGCGCCTCCTCGCCGGCCGCGAGGGCCGCCCGGACGGCCGTCCCTGAATCCGGCCCGGCCGCTAAGAGGCCGTCAAGTTCCGCCAAAACTCCCCGAGCGGGCGCTTTGCTTCATGCGCTCCTGGAAGGAAGACGACCATGGGCGACGTCGTGTTCGTTCTGCTGACGGTGGCGGTCTTCGTCCTGCTCGCCCTCGTGGTGAAGGGACTGGAGAGGCTGTGACGGCCGAGAACGCGATCGGTCTCGTGCTGGCCGCGGTGCTGACCGTCTTCCTGATCATCGCCCTGCTCTTCCCGGAGCGTTTCTAGATGAGCCCGACCGCCGCCGGAACCGTCTTCATCGCCTCCCTCGTCCTCGCTCTGGCGGCGGTGTACCGGCCGCTGGGCGACTACATGTACCGCGTCTACACCGGCACGCGGCACGCACGCGTCGAGCGGATCGTCTACCGGCTGACCGGGGTCGCGGCGGACGCCGAGCAGACCTGGCCCGTCTACGCGCGCAGCGTCCTGGCGTTCTCGGCCGTCGGCGTCCTGTTCCTCTACGGGCTGCAGCGGCTGCAGAACCACCTGCTGCTGAGCCTGGGGTTCCCGCCGGTCGGGCCCGGCCAGGCGTGGAACACGGCGGTCAGCTTCGTGACGAACACCAACTGGCAGTCGTACGCGGGCGAGTCGACGATGGGCGACCTGGTGCAGATGGCGGGCCTGGCGGTGCAGAACTTCGCGTCCGCCGCCGTCGGCATGGCCGTCGCCGTCGCACTGGTGCGGGGCTTCGCCCGCAAGCGGACCGACCACGTGGGCAACTTCTGGGTCGACCTGCTCCGCGGCACCCTGCGGATCCTGCTGCCCGTCGCGTTCCTCGCCGCGCTCGTCCTGGTGGTCGGCGGGGCGGTGCAGAACTTCTGGGATCCGGCGCACCACGTGGTGCGCACGATCGCGGGCGGCGCCCAGACGCTGACGGGCGGGCCGGTGGCGAGCCAGGAGGCGATCAAGCTGCTCGGGACGAACGGCGGCGGCTTCTACAACGTCAACTCCGCCCACCCGTTCGAGAACCCCACCGCCTGGACGAACTGGCTGGAGGTCTTCCTGCTCCTGGTCATCGCGTTCTCGCTGCCGCGCACGTTCGGCCGGATGGTCGGCGACAACGGGCAGGGCTACGCCCTCGTCTCGGTGATGGCGGCGCTGGCGATCGTCAGCGCCGTGCTCCTGCAGGTCTTCCAGCTCATGCACCACGGCACGGTCCCGACCGCGATCGGCGCCGCGACGGAGGGCGTGGAGACCCGGTTCGGGGTGCCGGACTCCGGGGCTTTCGCCACCGGCACGACGATGACGTCGACGGGCGCGACGGACTCGGCGCACGACTCCTACACCGGTCTCGGCGGCATGATGGCGATGGTCGGCATGATGCTGGGCGAGGTCGCGCCCGGCGGCGTCGGCTCGGGCCTGTACGGGATCCTGATCCTGGCGGTCGTCACCGTGTTCGTGGCGGGGCTGATGGTGGGCCGCACGCCCGAGTACCTGGGCAAGAAGATCGGGTCCCGGGAGATCAGGTTCGCCGCGCTGTACTTCCTGACCACCCCGATCCTGGTGCTGGTCGGCACGGGAGCGGCGATGGCGACCGGCGACGGCAGGGCCGGGATCCTGAACCCCGGGCCGCACGGCCTGTCGGAGGTGCTGTACGCGTTCACCTCGGCGTCCAACAACAACGGCTCGGCGTTCGCCGGACTGGCCTCCGGCACCCTCTGGTACGAAACGGCGCTGGGGCTCTGCATGGCCCTCGGCCGGTTCCTCCCCATGGTCTTCGTGCTGGCGCTCGCGGGGTCGCTGGCGAGGCAGGGCCGCGCCCCCGCCTCGGAGGGCACGCTGCCCACGCACCGGCCGCAGTTCGTCGGGCTGGTCGTCGGCGTCACCGTCGTCCTCGTCGCCCTGACGTTCCTGCCCGCGCTGGCGCTGGGACCGCTCGCCGAAGGCATCCACGCATGACCGCGCGGGTCCGCCGTTCGACGGGCCCCTCGCCGCGGCCGCCGGAACGCCGCGGCGGCAGGGCACGGGGCGGCCTGCTCGACCCGAAGCAGGTGCTGAGATCCCTGCCGGACGCGGCGGCCAAGCTCGACCCGCGCACGCTGTGGCACAACCCCGTCATGCTGATCGTCGAGGTGGGCGCGGTGTTCACCACGGTCCTGGCCGGCCTGCGCCCGAGCGTCTTCGCCTGGTCGATCGCGGTGTGGCTCTGGCTCACGGTGCTGTTCGCCAACCTCGCGGAGGCGGTGGCCGAGGGCCGCGGCAAGGCGCAGGCCGACTCGCTGCGCAAGGCGAAGACCGACGCCGTGGCCCGCCGCCTGCTCGACTGGACGCCGGGCCGGGAGCGGGCCGGGGAGGAGGCGGTCGCCGCCACGCGGCTGCGGGAGGGCGACCATGTCGTCGTCGAGGCGGGGGAGGTCGTCCCCGGTGACGGGGACGTGGTCGAGGGCATCGCGAGCGTGGACGAGTCGGCGATCACGGGGGAGTCGGCCCCGGTGATCCGGGAGTCGGGCGGGGACCGCTCGGCGGTCACGGGCGGGACCAGGGTGCTCTCGGACCGCATCGTCGTGAAGATCACCCAGCGGCCGGGGGAGTCGTTCGTCGACCGGATGATCGCGCTGGTGGAGGGTTCGAGCCGGCAGAAGACCCCCAACGAGATCGCCCTGCACATCCTGCTCACCGCGCTGACGGTCATCTTCCTGCTGGCGGTGGCGACGCTGCAGCCGCTGGCGATCTTCTCCAGGGCCATCAACCCCGGAGTCGGCGACAGCCTCGCCCTGAACGCGAACGGGGTGACCGGAATCGTGCTGGTGTCGCTGCTGGTGTGCCTGATCCCGACGACGATCGGTGCGCTGCTGTCGGCGATCGGCATTGCGGGCATGGACCGGCTGGTCCAGAGGAACGTGCTGGCGATGTCGGGGCGCGCGGTGGAGGCGGCGGGCGACGTCAACACTTTGCTGCTGGACAAGACCGGCACCATCACCCTCGGGAACCGGGAGGCGGCGGAGTTCCTGCCCGTCCAGGGCGTCGGCGATGACGAGCTGGCCGACGCGGCGCAGCTGTCCAGCCTCGCGGACCAGACTCCCGAGGGCCGCTCGGTCGTGGTCCTCGCCAAGCGGCGGTACGGCCTGCGGGAGCGCTCGCCGGGCGAGCTGTCGCAGGCGCGGTGGGTGCCGTTCTCGGCGCAGACCCGGATGAGCGGCGTCGACCTGGGCGAGCCCGGGGACCGCGGGCCGGACAGGATGCTGCGCAAGGGCGCGGCCGGGGCGGTCGCCGACTGGGTGCGCCGGCGGGGCGGGACCGTGCCCGCCGAGCTGAGCCGCGTGGTGGACGGCATCTCCGCCTCCGGCGGCACTCCGCTGGTCGTCGGCGAGGTCGCGCACGGCGCGGCCAGGGTCCTCGGCGTCATCCACCTCAAGGACGTGGTGAAGGCGGGGATGCGGGAGCGGTTCGAGGAGATGCGCCGGATGGGCATCCGCACCGTCATGATCACCGGCGACAACCCGCTCACGGCCAGGGCGATCGCGGACGAGGCGGGCGTGGACGGCTTCCTCGCCGAGGCCCGGCCCGAGGACAAGCTCGCCTTGATCAAGAAGGAGCAGGAGGGCGGCCGCCTGGTCGCGATGACCGGGGACGGTACCAACGACGCCCCGGCGCTCGCCCAGGCCGATGTGGGGGTGGCGATGAACACCGGCACCTCCGCCGCCAAGGAGGCCGGGAACATGGTCGATCTCGACTCCGATCCCACCAAGCTGATCGAGATCGTGATGATCGGCAAGCAGCTGCTGATCACGCGGGGGGCGCTGACCACGTTCTCCATCGCCAACGACATCGCCAAGTACTTCGCCATCATCCCGGCGATGTTCGCCGGGCTGTACCCGGGCCTGGAGGCGCTCAACGTCATGCGTCTGCCCAGCCCGCAGTCGGCGATCCTGTCGGCCGTGGTGTTCAACGCCCTGATCATCGTCGCGCTGATCCCGCTGGCGCTGCGCGGGGTGCGGTACCGGCCGAGCAGCGCGTCCAGGCTGCTGTCGCGCAACCTCCGCGTCTACGGGCTCGGCGGCATCGTCGCGCCCTTCGTCGGGATCAAGCTCATCGACCTGGTCATCCGGCTACTACCCGGGATGTCGTGACATGTCATATCCGAGCTGGGTCCGGCAGCACCTCGCCGCGCTGCGCGCCCTGCTCGTGCTGACGGCCGTGTGCGGCGTCGCCTACCCGCTCGCCGTCTTCGCGGTCGCGCAGGCGCCCGGCCTCCAGAGCCGCGCCGGCGGCTCGACCGTCTCGCTGCGCGGCCGGACGGTCGGCAGCGCCCTGATCGGCCAGTCGTTCACCGGCAGGGGCGGGACCCCGCTCAGGCAGTACTTCCAGAGCCGCCCGTCGGAGGCCGGGAGCGGATACGACCCGACCTCGACGGCCGCGAGTAACCTGGGACCCGAGGACATCGTGGACACCCTGCCCGGTCCGGAGACGGCCGCGGCGGGGGAGAGTGCCAGGCTGAGCCTGCTCACCCGGGTCTGCTCGCGGAGCAAGGCCGTCGGCGCCCTCGAAGGCGTCAGCGGTGCGCGCCCGTTCTGCACCACGGGCGGGGTCGGCGCGGTGCTGGCGGTGTTCGGGCGCCGCGCGGCCGACGGCACCGTCCCGCACCCGACCCGGGTGGTCAGCCTGAACGAGGAGCAGGGCGTGGTGAAGGCTCCGTTCATCGCCGCCTACAGGGGCGTTCCCGTGGAACCGGCCCGTCCCGGCGCGAACTACGCCGACGGCCTGGTCGTCGCCGTCAGGGGCGGCGCCCCCGCCGATCCGGCCGTCCCGGCCGACGCGGTCACCGCCAGTGGCAGCGGCCTGGACCCGCACATCTCGCCCGCCTACGCCGCCCTCCAGACCGGCCGGGTCGCCCGGGCCCGCGGCGTCACCCCCGGCCAGGTGAAGCGGCTGGTCCAGGCGAGCACCGACGGCCGCGACCTCGGCTTCATGGGCGAGCCCAGGGTGAACGTCCTCAGGCTGAACATCGCGCTGGACCGGAAGTACCCGGTCCGCGGCTGACCCCGCGAGGGGCCTCGGCGACTGGAGGTGTGATGGCACGCGGCAGGTTGCGCGTCTACCTGGGCTCGGCGCCCGGCGTGGGCAAGACCTACGCGATGCTCGCCGAAGGCGGCCGCCGCGCCGGCCGCGGGACCGACGTGGTCGTCGGCTTCGTGGAGACCCACGGCCGGCCCCGCACCGCCGCGCTCCTGGAGGGGCTGGAGATCGTCCCGCGCGCCGCCGTGTCCTACCGCGGCGCGAGCTTCACCGAGATGGACACCGGCGCCGTCATCGCCCGGCACCCGCAGGTCGCGCTCATCGACGAGCTGGCCCACACCAACGTGCCCGGCTCCCGCCACGCCAAGCGCTGGCAGGACATCGAGCAGATCCTGGACGCCGGCATCGACGTCGTCACCAACGTCAACGTCCAGCACCTGGAGTCGGTGAACGACGTCGTCGAGCAGATCACCGGCGTGCCGCAGCGCGAGACCGTCCCGGACGAGGTCGTCCGCCGCGCCGACCAGGTCGAACTCGTCGACATGACGCCCGAGGCGCTGCGCCGCAGGATGGCGCACGGCAACGTCTACCCGCCCGAGAGGATCGACGCCGCCCTCGGCAACTACTTCCGGCCCGGCAACCTCACCGCCCTGCGCGAGCTGGCGCTGCTGTGGCTGGCCGACAAGGTCGACGACCAGCTCGACCGCTACCGCGCCGACCACGGCATCGCCGGGACGTGGGAGGCGCGCGAACGCGTCGTCGTGGCGCTCACCGGCGGGCCGGAGGGCGACACCCTGATCCGCCGCGCCGCCCGCGTCGCCGCCCGCACCAAGGGCGCCGACCTGCTGGCCGTCCACGT
>NZ_JBEUPA010000226.1:0-9586 GCF_040492065.1 Actinomadura sp. NPDC000929
GCCGGGCGGCGACGGCGCCGACCGCCGCCCCCGCGAGGGCGGTGGCCCCGGCCGCCGCCGGCAGGACCGCCGCGAGCGGCCAGCCCCAGTGCCCGATGACCAGGGCGGCGGTGTAGGCGCCGACCGCCATGAACGCGCCGTGCCCGAGGGAGATCTGCCCGCCGAGCCCGGTCAGCACCGTCAGGCCGGCGGCCGCGCAGGTGAGGTAGGCGGCCTGCGCGATCTGCAGGTCCCGGTAGGGGGCGGCGGCCGTGGTCAGGACGTACAGGGCGGCGAGCGCGAGGGCGGCGCCGGCCGCGTGCCGGGTCAGGGTGGAGCGGCTCAGGGCGCTTCGCACGGAGGCGGCCACGGGTCACACCCTCCGTCCGGGGCTCGTCGCGAACAGGCCGTTCGGTCTGATCATCAGGACGGTGATGAGGGCGGCGAGCGCCCCGAGGGCGACCAGCTCCGAGCCGAGGTAGCCGGACACGTAGCTGAGGGCGCAGCCGAGCAGCAGCCCGCCGGTGACGGCGCCCGCCGGGCTGTCCAGCCCGCCGATCACGGCGGCGGTGAACCCGAAGACCAGCATCGCGTCGAACTGGGCGGGCCCGACGAATACCGACGGGGCGATCAGCACCCCGGCGAGGGATCCGACGAGCGCGGCGAGCGCCCAGCCGAGGGTCAGCATCCGGCCGACGCGGACGCCCTGGAGCCGGGCGATCTCGGGCGCGAACGCCGAGGCGCGCAGCCGCAGCCCGAGGTCGGTGCGGACGAACAGCAGCGTCAGCAGCACCATGACCGCGGCGACGGCGCCGATGACGAACAGGTCGAACGGCGACAGCAGCAGCCGCGTCCCGCCGGCGGACAGGCCCTTGATGGTGAAGGCGGGCGGATAGGAGTGCGGGGTGTCCCCCCAGATCATGCCCGCGGCCGCCTGCAGCAGCACCAGCAGCCCGAGGGTGACGATCACCGCGTTCAGCGGCGGCTTGTCCTCGACGGGCCGCACCACGACCCGCTCGACGACCGCGCCCAGCACCAGCCCGGACGCCAGGGCGGCGCCGAGCGCGAGCCAGTAGGAGCCGCCCGCGTCGATGACGCTCCAGGCGAGGAACGTCGTGAACATCAGCATGCCGCCCTGCGCGAAGTTCACGACGCGGGTGGAGCGCCAGATCAGCACCAGGGCGAGGGCGACCGCCGCGAACACCGCCCCGGAGGTGATCCCGGCGAGGGTGAGATTGAGGAAGCGCACCATCAGAACCCCAGGTAGGCGTGGCGGAGGCGGTCGTCGGCGGCGATGGCGGAGGCCGTCTCGTCCGCCACGACGGAGCCGAGGTCCAGGACGACGGCGCGGTCGGCGACCGACAGCGCGCTGCGCGCGTTCTGCTCGACGAGCAGCACGGTCCGGCCGTCCTCGTCGCACAGCCGCCGCAGCACGGCCATCAGCTGGGCGACCACCCGCGGCGCGAGGCCGAGGGACGGCTCGTCCACCAGCAGCAGCCGCGGCGCGCCGGTCAGCGCCCGGGCCAGCGCGAGCATCTGCCGCTCGCCGCCGGACAGGGTGGCGGCGGCGCGGAACCGGCGCTCGGCGAGCGCCGGGAACAGCGCGTACATGTCGGCGACGCGGCGCGCGAGGGCCGCGCGGTCGCGCCGCCACAGCCCGCCGAGCCGCAGGTTGTCCTGCACGGTCAGCTCGGTGATGACGCCGCCGCTCTGCGGGACGTGCGCGACGCCGAGCCGGACGATCTCCTCGACCGCCGTCCGGGTGATGTCGGCGCCGTCGAGCTCGACGTGTCCCGAGCGGGGCCGCAGGAGGCCGGAGACGGCGCGCAGCAGCGTGGTCTTCCCCGCGCCGTTCGCGCCGAGCACGGCGGTCAGCGAGCCCTCGTCCACCCTGAGGCCGACGCCGTCGAGCGCCCGCACCGCGCCGTAGGAGACCGTGAGGTCCTTCACCTCAAGCACCGCCGACCTCCTCGCCGAGGTAGGCGTCGAGGACGGCCGGGTCGTCGCGCACGCGCTCCGGCGGGCCGCTCGCGATGACCCTGCCGAAGTCCAGCACGACGACCTGGTCGCAGACGCCCATGACGAGGTCCATGTGGTGCTCGACGAGGACGACGGCGGGCCCGCCGCGCAGCCCGCGGATCAGCCCGGCCAGCTCGTCCATCTCGGCCGCGGACAGTCCGGCGGCGGGCTCGTCCAGCAGCAGCAGGTCGGGCTCGGCCACGAGCGCGCGGGCCAGCGCGACCCGCTTCTGCACGCCGTAGGGCAGTTCCTCCGGCAGCCGTGCGGCCTCGCCGGCGACGCCCAGCTCCGCGAGCCGGGCCGTGGCCCGCTCGCGCAGCGCCGCCTCGTCGCGGTCGGCGCGCGGAAGCGCGAGGAGGCCGGACCAGAACCCGGCCCTGGCGTGCGGGTCGGCGCCGACCATCACGTTCTCCAGCACGGTCAGCCCCGGGAACAGCCCGAGGCCCTGGAGGGTGCGGGCGATGCCGAGCCGCGTCAGGTCGTGCGGCCGATGGCGGCCGAGGACCCGGCCCCGCCAGCGCACCTCGCCCGCTTCCGGCCGGACGAACCCGCACACGACGTTGAAGAGGGTCGTCTTGCCCGCGCCGTTCGGGCCGATCACCCCGGTGACCCGGCCCTGGGGCGCCGTGAGCGACACCCCGTCCAATGCGACCAGTCCGGCGAAGCGGACGGTCACCGTTCGAAGTTCCAGAGTCGCGGAGGAGCCGGACATGTCGCCTCACCTCGCCGATAATTCAGCGCGAATCCCCCGAGGCCCAAATGCACATACCGACTGGTCGGATTCACCGAAGATAGAATCAGCGGGCGCTCCGGTCAACAGCCGATTCGGGCGCTCCCGGCGCACGCCGCGGCGGATCCCCGCCGGGCGGTAGGCTGATCGGCGATCTGCGGGCGGCCGCGCCGGGGCGGCACGAGACCCCGGGGCGCTCCCGGACGGAGGTGGTGTCGATGGCGCAGGCGCCCGCGGGCCGGACCGCCGGCACCCTGCCGCTGCCCGACCGGCTGCTGGCCGTGGCGACCCGGATGTTCGCCGAGAAGGGCTTCGAGAACACCTCGGTCCAGGAGATCGTGAACGCCGCCGGGGTGACCAAGGGGGCCATGTACCACTACTTCGGCTCCAAGGACGACCTGCTCTACGAGATCTACCACCGGCTCCTCGGCCTGCAGACCTCCCGGCTGGAGCAGATCGCCAGCGGTCCCGGCACGGCCGCCGAGCGGCTCCGCGCCGCCGCCGTCGACGTCCTCAACACCTCGTTCCTCTACCTGGACGACTTCACCGTCTTCTTCCGCTCGACGCACCTGCTCTCCCGCGACCGCCGGGAGGCCGTGCGCGCCGAGCGGCGCCGCTACCACGAGCGCTTCCGCGCCCTGGTCGAGGAGGGCCAGCGCGAGGGCACGTTCCGCACCGAGACGCCCGCCGACATCGCCGTCCACTTCTTCTTCGGCACCGTCCACCAGATCGGCGCCTGGTACCGCCCGGGCGGCCGCCTCAAGACGGCCGCCATCAGCGAGCACTACGTGGACCTGTTCCTGCACGGCCTGGAGAAGTAGCGGACGGCCCGCCGGCCGTCAGCGCTCCACGTGCTCGATCTCGAGCGCCGCGTCCCGGTGCCGGGCGCGCAGGGGCTTCTTGTCGAACTTCCCGACCGTGGTCTTCGGGATCTCCTCCAGGAACGTCCAGTACTCGGGGACCTGCCAGCGGGCGACCTTGTCCGCGAGGAACGACGCCAGCTCACCGGGGGTGGCGGACGCGTCCGAGCGCAGGACGACGCAGGCGAGGGGGCGCTCGTCCCAGCGGGGGTCGGGGACGCCGATGACGGCGGCCTCCGCCACGGCGGGATGGGCCATGAGGTGGTTCTCCAGCTCCACCGAGGAGATCCACTCGCCGCCCGACTTGATGACGTCCTTCGCGCGGTCGGTGATCTGGTAGAAGCCTCGGTCGTCGATGGTGCCGATGTCGCCGGTGCGCAGCCAGCCGTCGTCGAACTTCTCCGGCGCGGGGTCGCGGTGGTAGGCGCCGGTGATCCACGGACCGCGCACCTCGATCTCGCCGACGGCCTCGCCGTCCCACGGCAGCTCGGCGCCGGAGTCGTCCACGATGCGCATCTCGACGCCGGCGGCGACGCGGCCGGACTTCAGCCGCCAGTACATGTCCTCGTCGGTGCCGGGCTCGACGCCGGGCGGCGGGAACGCCATGCCGCCGAGCGGGCTCGTCTCGGTCATCCCCCAGCCCTGGATGATGCGCAGCCCGTACCTTCGCTCGAAGCGCTCCAGCAGGACGCGGGGCGCGGCGGCGCCGCCGGAGGTGCCCGCCCGCAGCGACGACAGGTCGATCTCCTCCCGCTCCCCGAGGGCCAGGATCCCGTTCCAGATGGTCGGGACGGCGGAGGCGAGCGTGCTGCGCTCGGCGGCGACGAACCTCACGAGGTGCTCCGGCTGCATGAACGGCCCCGGCATGTGCAGCGTCGCCCCGGACAGGAACGCCCCGTACGGCAGGCCCCAGGCGTTGACGTGGAACATCGGCACGATCGTCAGGACGCGGTCGGCCTCGGTGATGCCCACCAGCGACGCCGACTGCACGGCCATCGCGTGCAGGAACGTGGAGCGGTGCGAGTACACCACGCCCTTCGGGTCGCCCGTGGTGCCGCTGGTGTAGCACATCGACGCGGCGGAGCGCTCGTCCACCTCCGGCCACGCGTACCCGGGCTCCTCCGCGGCGAGCAGCTCGTGGTAACGCAGGACGGGGGCCCCGTTGCCGTTGGCCTCCAGGGCCGACGCGTCGCCGTCCCCGACGACGACGAACGCCTCGACGGCGGGCAGCTCGCGCACGACGCGCGCCAGGAGCGGGACGAGGCTGTCGTCGACGATGACGACCTGGTCGTCGGCGTGGTTGATGATGTGCGAGAGCTGCTCGGGGAACAGCCGGATGTTCAGCGTGTGCAGGACCGCCCCCATGGCGGGCACCGCGAAGTACGCCTCCAGGTGCTCCTGGTTGTTCCAGCAGAACGTCGCCACCCGGTCGCCGGGACGGACGCCCAGCCTGGCCAGGGCGGACGCGAGCCGCTCGGCGTTGCCGGCGATCCGCGCGAAGGTGGCGCGCCGGGGCTCGCCGCCGCCCGTCCAGGTCACGCACTCGCTGCGCCCGTAGACGCGCGCCCCGTGCCGCAGGATCGCGGCGACCGACAGCGGAAAGTCCTGCATCGTGCTGAGGATCATGGCTTTTCTCCGAGAGGCCCGCGGCGGCGACAGGAACGGTCGACCGCACGCAATTTCGCACATACCGACCGGTCGGTTCACCATATTTTCGACAACGCCCCGCCGTCAACGATCCCTCGCGGGACGCCCCGCCCGGCGCCGCCTTCCGCGCGTGGACGGGCTCCCGCCCCCGCGGCCCGGCCCTGAACGCGGGAGGGCCGGGCGGTCCCGCGTGCGTCCGCCCCGGCGCCGCGGAACCGCCCGGCCCTCCGTCCTGCCACCGGTGAGTGCGGCTGACGCGCGGGCTCCCCTCCTCGCAGCCCGCCGGCACCGCCGTGCCCCGGTTCCCACCTCCCACAGCGCCCGCGTCCCACGGCATGTCACACATGTCAGCGCCGCGCTGGTCCACCTGGGACGACGCCGCACGACCTCCCTCGACGGACCAGTTCCAGCCGCCGCCGCGGCGTGACCCGCCCCGCGCGGGAGCTTCCGTGCGCGCCCGCCGCCAAAAAGGGCCGGACTTTTCTGCGCGCCGGTGCGTAGCCCGGCGGGGCGCGGCGGGCGTTAGATCACGCTATGAAGATCGCCGTGCGGGCGGCGATGATCGTGGCGCTCCTCGCGACGCTCATCGCCCACCCCCTGCCCGCCGGAGCGTCCGAGGACGCCCCGGGAACGTCGAAGCACACCATTCCCATGGGCGACTGGAACCGCCCCTACCTGCTGCACGTCCCGCCCGGAAGCGAGGCCGGGGGGCCGCTGCCGCTGATCGTCGCGCTGCACGGCGGCCTGAACGACGCCGAGTACGTCCGCAGGCAGAGCGGGCTCGACGGGGTCGCCGACCGCCATGGCTACGCCGTCGCCTACCCCGACGGGCTCCTCGGCACCTGGAACGCCGGGGCCTGCTGCTGGTTCGCCCGCTGGACCGGCGTCGACGACGTCGCGTTCCTCGACAAGCTGATCGACACGCTGGTGCGGCAGGGCGTCGCCGACCCCCGCCGCGTCTTCGTGACCGGTTTCTCCAACGGCGGCGGCATGGCGTACCGGTACGCGTGCGAACGGTCGGACAGGATCGCCGGGATCGCCGTGGTCTCCGGCGCGCTCGCGATCGGCTGCACGCCCGGAAAGCCGGTGTCGGTGCTGGCCTTCCACGGGACGTGGGACCCGTCCGTCCCCTATGACGGCGGCGGGAACATGGACGCGGACGTCCATTTCCCCTTCATCCCCGTCAGGTTCCTCATGGAGTTCTGGAGATGGGTGGACAAGCTGCCCGCGCTCTCGCGGCCGGTGCCGGACGGGCCGGACGACTGCGTCGGCACGGGCCCGGGCCCCGTCGTCGTCGCGCTGTGCACCAGGCAGCGCGGTGGCCACGAATGGCCGGATTACGCCAGCGAGCTCATGGCCAGGTTCTTCGCGGACAGGCCGTCCCTGCCGAAGACGTGACCTCCGTTGAATTCCAGTCGTGCCGCTACTAAGCGCTAAACTCTCCCCACTTACGAGTAATGGGGAGCAATGCAGGAAATCGGCTTGGCAGAGGCAGTCAAAGCGATCCGCGACGACCTGGCGCGGGCTCAGCTTGAGGGCGCCGACGAGGAGATCCGCTTCAGCGTGGGGCCGGTCGAGGTCGAGTTCGAGGTCGCCGTGGTCCGGGAGGGCGGCGCCAACGGCAAGGTGAAGGTCTGGGTGGTCGAGGTCGGCGCCTCGGGCAAGCTCGCGCAGACCACCACGCACCGGGTGGCGGTCACGCTCAATCCGCACGTCGACGGCAAGCCGATCGAGGTGGGTGACCGGCTCCGCAAGCCCGGCCGGTGATCCCTGACGAACCACGCTGGCGCACCGTCGAGGTGCTCGTCGGGGAGGGCGAGGAGGGCTACGGCACCGGCTACCGGATCTCCTCCGGGCTGGTGCTCACCTGCCGGCACGTGGTGGCCGCCCCCGGGCCGGTGGCGGTCCGGCTCGCCACGCCGGACGAGTCGGTCTCCGTCGCCGCCGAGCGGATCTGGACCGCCGAGGGCGCCGAGGTCGACCTGGCGCTGCTGCGGGTGGCGGACGGCTCGCTGCCCGCGGTGGCCCCCGCGGTGCTGGCGGACGTCGACCCCTGGAGCACCGGGCGCGCCCGGTTCGTCTCGTGGGGCTTCCCCGCCTCCCACGACCGCGAGAGCGAGCTCGGCGGCGTCCGCGACGTCGACCAGGTGGACGGCGACGTCCTCCTGGGCGCCAACGTCAAGACGGGCCTGCTCGACCTGCACCGCGACGACGCCCCGCTGCGCGCCGGCCGCCGGTACCGGGGGCTGTCCGGAGGCCCCGTCCTGGTCGGCGGCAAGCTGGTCGGCGTCGTGCGCTGGGCCGAGCCCGACGGGCCGCTGACCGCCTCCCGCGTCTTCAGCGCCGCCGGACCGCACCGGCCGCGGACCGCCGGCGAGTTCGTCGAGCCCCAGCCGAGCCGGGAGAGGCTGAACGCGCTCCTCGACGGTGAGGGCGTGCGGCTGGACCCGGGGCCCGCGGGGCCGTCGGCGCCCCTGCGCCGGTCCCGGTACTGGTCGACCATCACCAAGCTCCGGGCCCGCTGCCCCGACCCCGCCGACCGGGACGCCGAGCTCGGCCGGCTCCAGGAGTTCGCCACGAGCGGCACGCCCTACCTGTGGCTGGTGGGCGAGCCCTGGGCCGGCAAGACGACGCTCGCCGCCGCCTTCGCCGGGGACCCCGCCCCCGACGTCGTCACGGTCGCGTTCTTCGTGTCCCGGTCGGCCGGCTCGCGGCTGGCCGACTACCGGGCCGCGCTCGCCGACCAGCTGGCCCCGCTGGTCGGCGAGACGCCCACACCCGGCGTCGTGCCGACCGCGTTCGACCTGGACGACCTGTGGCAGCGCGCGGTCGAGCGGGTCACCGCCGACGGCCGCCACCTCATGCTCATCGTGGACGGGCTCGACGAGGACGACCACGTGCGGCACCGCGAGAGCAGCGTCGCGGCCCAGCTCCCCGAGTACGTGCCGCCCGGCAGCCATGTGCTGGTGACCAGCAGGCACTTCCCCGAGGTGCCCGCCGACGTCCCGGACGGCCATCCGCTGCGCGGGTGCGAGCGCCGCACGCTCGCCGCCAACGAGGCCTCGCGGGCCTCGCGCAACGCCGCCGAGCGCGACCTGCAGCAGCACCTGCGCGACCGGACGAGCCGCGAGGTGCTCGGGCTGCTGGCGGCGTCCGGCGGCGGGCTGGCCGACGAGGACATCGCCCGGCTCACCGGCCTGGACCTCTACGACGTCCGGGAACTGGTCGAGCAGACCATCGCCCGCCTGGTCGAGCGCCGGGAGGACGACGGCGGGGGCCGCTACTCCTTCGCCCACGACCTGATCCGGGAGACCACCACCGAGCGCCTCGGCGCCGAGGCGATGGCGGGCTTCTGGGCGCGGGTGCTCGACTGGGCCGAGACCTACCGGGCCGGCGGCTGGCCCGCCGACACCCCTCTGTACCTCCTGGACCGGTTCCCGCAGGCGCTGGCCGACGACGGGGACCTGGAGCGCCTGCTGCGGCTCAACGAGCCCGACCGCTGGAGCCGCCTGCTGGAGCGGACGGGGACGGTGGAGCCGGCCGTGCTGACGCTGACCGACTCGATCCGGCTGCTCCTCGCGGCGGACTCGCCCGACCTCGCCGTGGTCTACGTGCTGGCCCTGTGGCGCGACCAGCTGCGCCTGCCCGTGCGCGTCCACCCCGAGGTCATCGCGGTGGCCTGGACCGAGCTCGGCGAGCTGGAGCGCGCCGAGCGGATGGCCCGCGACATCACCGTCGCCTCGATCAAGGCCAACATCCTGATCTCCATGGCGGAGGCGGCGGGACGGGCGGGCGCCGAGACCGAGGCGGCGCTGTGGCTCCAGGAGGCGGAGCTGCTGGCGGGCGGAATCCTGAGCGGGGTGCGCAGGGCCCGGACCCTGGCCCGGATCGCGCTGGCCCTCGGCCCCGGCTTCACCCGCGCCGAGACCCTCCTGGACGAGGCCACCCGGCTCTTCACCTCCGTGGTTCCGTCCCGGCACCGGCGCCGGGAGCTGATGACGGACATGGCCTGCGACGCCGCCCGCGCCGGGCTGTGCGACTCGGTGGAGCGGATCGCCCGCTCGTTCGCCGACCGCAAGTACCAGTGGCCGATCATCGCGGCCGCCGCCCGCGCCGCCGCCGAGCAGGGACTGCGGGAGGACGCCGAGCGCCTCGCGGGGCTCCTCGGGCCCGACGACCTGCGGTGGGACACGTTCGCCGAGCTCGTGCGGCTGCTGGCCGACCGGGGCGAGTTCACGGCGGCGCTGGAGCTGGTGGGCCCCGGTTCCGCGCGTACCGCACCGCCGCGGGGTCGGTCGGCTCGGCTCCGAGATAGCCGGGGCCCGCGTGGCGTTCGAGGGCGTCCTGGGCC
>NZ_JBEUPA010000227.1:0-9503 GCF_040492065.1 Actinomadura sp. NPDC000929
GCGGCTGGGGGTGGGCGCGCCGGCGGGCCGCGGGCTGCTGCACGTCCGGCCCTCCCCCGGCGCCCCGGCGCCGCGCCGCTTCGCGCTGCCGACCCGGGCCGTTCTGGCCATCGGCGTCGTCGGCTTCTGCGCCACGTTCGCCGAGGGCGCCAGCGCCGACTGGACGGCCGTCTACCTGACCGAGGTGGCGGACGCGGGCCCCGGACTGGCCGCCGCCGCGTACACGGTCTTCATGTCGTGCATGGCGGGGACGCGGCTTCTCGGCGACCGGCTGGTGCGGCGCCTCGGCCCGGCCCGGGTCGTCCGGTGCGGAGGCGTGGTGGCCGTCCTCGGCGGCGCGCTCGTGGTGGCGTCCCGCGAGCCCTGGCCGGCCATCGCGGGGTTCGCGCTGCTCGGCGTCGGCGTGGCGACCGTGGTGCCGCTGGTGTTCGCGGCGGCGGGCGCCGCCGGCGCCACCCCGGGCGAGGGCGTCGCGGGCGTCGCCACGATCACCTACCTGTCGGGGCTGACCGCGCCCGCCATCACCGGCTGGACGGCCGGGGCGCTGTCCTACCCGGCCGCGTTCGCGCTCATCACCTGCGTGGTCGCGGTGATGACCGTGACGGCCGGGGCCCTGAACCCGCCCGGCGGCGGTGCGGCCGGGCGACCCGCGGCCGCGGCCTCCGGCCGCGCCGAGAAGGCGGTGCCCTAGGCGGGCGCACGGCCGGTGGACGTGCGAAAGGCCGGGAACGCGCGAGCGCTCCCGGCCTCAGCTGAGATCCGGCGGGACCTTAGAGCGGGTAGACGCCCTCGGCCTGCGGGCCCTTCTGGCCCTGGGTGATCTCGAACCCGACGCGCTGGTTCTCGTCGAGGCTGCGGTAGCCGTTGGTCGTGATCGCCGAGTAGTGGACGAACACGTCGGGGCCGCCGCCGTCGGGCGCGATGAACCCGAAGCCCTTCTCAGCGTTGAACCACTTCACGGTGCCTTCGGCCATGGTCTTTCCCTTCCGGGTAAAACGTCTCCGGCCCGCCGGTCGACGGGGCCGGGCTGCAAGCGGACTCACTCACGCCCGCCGGTCACCCGGAGAAAACGCTTCGAGACTGCTTGGCGCCGGCCGGCCGGGCCGACGCCATCGTGCAACGCAGACGAACTTACCCGATGCGGGGCGAGCCCATGCACCGACACACCTAAAGAAGATCCGCGAGGGCCGCGGCGGCGCGGTGGCAGTCGTGGAACGTGCAGTACAGCGGGACGGGCGCGAGGCGGACGACATCGGGCTCGCGCGCGTCGGCGACGACGCCGTGGGCCTCGGCGAGCCGCCGGACGAGCCCGCCCGCGTCCGCCACCCGCACCGACAGCTGCGCGCCGCGCGCCGACGGGTCGGACGGCGTGACGACCTCGGCGCCGATCCCGGCGAGCCGGTCGGCCAGGTAGCCGGTCAGGCGCCCGCTCTTGGCGCGCAGCGCGTCCATCCCCACCCGGTCGAAGATCTCCAGGGAGGCCAGCACCGGCGCCAGCGCCATGATCGGCGGGTTGGACAGCTGCCAGGCGTCGGCGGAGGCGGGCGGCGCGATGTCGGGGTCCATCCGGAACCGGACGGCGGGGTCGGTGCCCCACCAGCCCGCCAGCTTCGGCACGGAGGCGTCCCGCACGTGCCGCTCGTGGACGAAGCATCCCGCGACGGCGCCGGGTCCGCCGTTGAGGTACTTGTAGGTGCACCAGGCGGCGAAGTCCACGTCCCAGTCGTGCAGCCGCAGGGGGACATTCCCGGCGGCGTGGGCGAGGTCCCAGCCGACGACGGCGCCGGCGGCCCGGCCCGCCTTGGTGATCGCCGCCATGTCCATGAGCTGGCCGGTCAGGTAGTTGACCCCGCCGAGCAGGACGAGCGCGACCGTGTCGCCCTCGCGGTCGAGGAACGCGAGGACGTCCTCGGTGCGCAGCGCGTCCTCGCCGTCGCGGGGCCTGAGCCGCACGACCGTCGCGGCCGGGTCGAGCCCGTGGTGGACGGCCTGGCTCGCCACCGCGTAGGAGTCGGACGGGAACGCCGCGTCCTCGATGACGATGCGGGTGCGCGTCCCGGCGGGCCGGTAGAAGCTCGCCATCATCAGGTGCAGGTTGACCGTCAGCGAGTTCATCGCGACGACCTCGTGCGCAAGCGCGCCCACGAGGCGGGCGGCGGGCTCGCGGAGCAGCTCGTGGTACGCCACCCAGGGGCGGCGGCCCTGCGTGTGGGCCTCGACGGCGAGCCGCGCCCAGTCGTCCAGCTCCTCGCGGAGCAGCCCGGCCGCGCTCCTCGGCTGGAGCCCGAGCGAGTTGCCCGCGAAGTAGGCGGCCTCCGCGTGCGGCCCGCCCGGCGCGGGCGGGATGAGGAACTCCCCGCGCAGCGTGGGCAGCGGATCGGTCTCGTCGAGGCGCCGCGCCTCGTCCTCCAGGGTCACTGCGCCATTCCTTCGGTGGTCACCAGGTCGAGGGCGGGCGCGAAGAACGCCTCCGCGTTGCCGCCGAGCAGCAGGGCGCGCTCGGCGTCGTCCAGACCGGGGCACGCGCGGATCGTCGCGCCGGGGTCCTTCTCGCCGAGCGGGAACGGGTAGTCGGTGCCGAGCATGACCCGTTCGGGGCCCATCACGTCCACCAGCAGGCGGAGCGCGCGAGGGTCGAACACGGCCGAGTCGACGTGGAACCGGCCGACGTACTCCGACGGGGGGCGCGGCGAGTCGGCGCGCACGATGTCGCGGCGGTGCCAGGCGTTGTCGGCCCGCCCGAGCAGGAACGCGAAGCTGCCGCCGCCATGGCAGAAGCACAGCCGCAGGGACTCGGGGAGCCGTTCGAACGCGCCCGACAGCATCAGCCCGAGGATGCTCAGCTGCGTCTCGGCGGGCATGCCCGCCAGCCACGGCAGCATGTGCCCGCGCATCCGGTCGGCGCCGAGCATGTCCCACGGGTGCGCGAGGACGGGCAGGCCGAGTTCCGCGCAGTACGCGAGGAACGCCGTGATCCCCTCGTCGTCGAGGTTGCGGTCGCCGACATGGTTGCCGATGTGGACGCCGCGGTGCCCGGCGGCGGCCGCCCGCTCGGCGACCGCGCAGGCGAGCTCAGGATCCTGGAGCGGCACCTGGCACAGCGGCAGGAGCCGGTCGGGGGCGTCCGAGCAGAACGCCAGGATGCGGTCGTTCACGAAGTCGCACCAGTCGGCGGCGCGGGACGGCTCGGCCGCGTACCCGAACATCAGCGGCGTGGACGAGACGGCCTGCCGGTCGACGCCCGCGGCGTCCATGTCGGCCACGCGGCGCGCGGCGTCCCAGAGCGCCTCCCCGACGGGGCGGTACTCCGCGTCGCCGCACATCATCATGCCGGCGCCTCCGCCGTCGACCCGCAGCCACGGCTGGCCCTCGTCGGCGAGCATCCGCCCCTCGTCGCGGCCGATCACCGGGAAGACGTGCGTGTGGACGTCGAAGACCGTCACCGAGGCCCCGTCAGACACGGGGCGCCGTCGTCGGAGTCATGGACCGCGGCCACTGGCGGCCCGGGTGCACCGCGCCGCAGTTCGGGCACTTGCGGTCGCCGCCGTAGAAGCGCTCGAAGGCGGGCGGCAGGTCGTCCACGATCGAGCGGACCTGGAGCTCGGCGCGGTGGACGAGGTGGTGGCACTCGGTGCAGTACCACTCGAACGCCTCCGTGAGGCCCTCCGGGCGCGGGATCTCCACGACCAGGCCGATCGACCCGGGCTCGGGCCGCTGCGGCGAGTGCCGGACGTGCGGGGGCAGCAGGAAGACGTCGCCCTCGTTGATCTGCAGGTCGGTGGGCGGACGGCCCTCCTCCTCCATGACCCGCAGCACCATGTTGCCCTTGAGCTGGTAGAAGAACTCCTCGGTCGGGTCGTCGTGGAAGTCGGTGCGCTGGTTGGGCCCGCCGACCACCATGATGATCAGCCCGGCGTCGTCGAAGACCTGGACGTTGCCGACCGGCGGCTTCAGCAGGTCCCGGTGCTCCTCGATCCAGGCGTCGAAGTTGAACGGCCGTCCGAACGACAGCTGGGGCAGGGTCATGCTCCGCCCTCCTTTCCGGTCCGCGTCGCCTGCGGGATGTGCGCGACGCACGAGATCTCGATGAGCAGGTGCGGGTGCGGGAGCTGGTGGACGGCGACGGTCGTGCGGGCGGGCCCGGTCTCGTCGAAGTACTCGCCGTAGACCTCGTTGTAGCCGCCGAAGTCGTTCATGCTCACCAGGTAGGTGGTGACGCTGACGACGTCGGACAGGCCGCCGCCGGCCGCCTCCAGCAGGTCGCGGATGTTCTCGATGACGGCGCGGGTCTGCTCCCGGACGTCGAGGTCGGTGACGCCCATCGCGTCGGCGCTCGCCCCGGCGAACGTCCCGTCCGGGCGGCGCGAGCTCGTCCCGGACACGAAGACCAGGTCGCCGGCCCGCCGCAGGTGCGGAAACCGGCCGCGCGGCGGGGCCTTGCCCTCGACGAGGATCGCGTCGTCCATCAGGTCGTCACCTCCACGGCGCCGAGGCCCGCGCCCACGACCCGGACGTGGGCGTCCTTCGGCAGCGGGACCGCGGCCGTCGCGGCGCCGGCGAGGACGATCCAGCCCGGCTCCAGCGTCATTCCTGCGCCGAGCGCGAGCCGGGCCGCCGCCCGCAGCGACCGCGCCGGGTCCCCGAGGATCGCGGCGGACGAGCCCGTCTGCACCGGCCGGCCGTCGATCTCCAGCAGCAGCCCGGCGTTCGACAGGTCGCGGGGCGCGTGCCAGGCGCCGACGCCGAACCGCGCCGCCGAGGCGTTGTCGGCGATGACGTCCGGGAGCGTGAACGCGAAGTCCTCGTAGCGGGAGTCGAGCACCTCGAACCCGACGGCGACGCCCGCCACGGCGGACTCGACCTCGGCCGCGGAGCGGACCTCCCGGCCGATCAGATAGGCGATCTCGGGCTCGATCCGCGGGTGGACGAGGCGGGACACGTCCACCGAGGACTCGGCCGCCATGCCGTCGGTCAGCAGGCCCCAGATGACGTCGTCCACGCCCATCTGGACCATCTTGGCGCGGCTGGTGAACCCCATCTTCACCCCGGCGAGCCGCTCGCCCCGGCGGCGCCGCCGCTCGATCCCGGCGCGCTGCACCGCGTACGCCGTCGCCACGTCCAGCGGCGTCCGGGCGGTAAGCTTCGGGATCGCCCGGACGTCCCGGGCGGCCTCGTCGAGCGCCGCCGCGAGCGCGTGCACGTCCGCCATCAGGACTCCTCCTTGCCGAAGGCGACGCGGACGTCGCCGAGTCCGTCGATGCGCGCCTCGAACACGTCGCCCGGACCGGCCGGGACCACGGGGCCGAGCGCGCCGGTCAGGACGGTGTCGCCGGCGCGCAGGGGGCGGCCGACGCGGACGAGGGTGTCGGCGAGCCAGAGCGCGGCGTTCAGCGGGTGCCCGAGGCAGGCGGCGCCGTTGCCGGTCGAGACCTGCTCGCCGCGCCGCTCCATCACCATCCCGCACAGGCGCAGGTCGACGTCCGCGAGCGGGACGGGGCGGTTGCCGAGCGCGTACATGCCGGAGGAGGCGTTGTCGGCGACCGTGTCGGCGAGCGTGATGTCCCAGTCGCGGACGCGGCTGCCGACCACCTCGATGGCGGGCAGCGCGAACGCCGTCGCGCGGATGACGTCGGCGGCGGTGTGCCGCTCGTGGGTCAGGTCGCGCTCCAGCACGAGGGCGACCTCCGCCTCGGCGCGCGGCTGCAGCACGGCGCCGGCGGGGATCTCCTCCCCGTCCGGGACGGCCATGTCGGCGAACAGCATCCCGAAGTCGGGGCTGTCCACCCCGATCTGCGCCTGGACGGCGCGCGACGTCAGGCCGATCTTGCGGCCGACGAGGCGGCGCCCCTCCCCCAGCCAGCGGTCGGTCAGCCGGTCCTGGACGGCGTAGGCGTCGTCCGCCGTGGTGATCAGGTCGCGGACGGGCGCGCACGGCGTGCCGCCGGCGTGGGCGCCGAGGAGCCGCTCGGCGGCGGCCTCGATGTTCGTGGTCACTGGGCTCGCTCTCAGATCTGGACGCAGACGTTGACGGGTTCGGAGAAGAAGTCCAGGGAGTACTCTCCCCCCTCCCTGCCGATCCCGGAGGCCTTCACGCCGCCGAACGGGGTGCGCAGGTCGCGCAGGTTCCAGCAGTTCACCCAGACGATCCCGGTCTCGACGCGCGGCGCGACCCGGTGCGCGCGCGACAGGTCCCGCGTCCACACCGTGGCGGCGAGCCCGTAGGGGCTGTCGTTGGCGAGCGCGAGGGCCTCGTCTTCGGTGTCGAACGGCGAGACGTGGCAGACCGGCCCGAAGATCTCCTCCCGCACCGCCCGGGCGGTCTCGGGGAGCCCGGTGAGGACGGTCGGCTCGACGTGGAAGCCGCCGTCCCGGGCGTCCCCGAACCGCGGGGCGCCGCCGCCGGCGACGACCGTGGCGCCCTCCTCGCGGGCGAGCCGGAGGTACGACAGGACCTTGTCGCGGTGCCCGGCCGAGATCATCGGGCCGTAGCCGTCCAGCGCGCGGGCCCGCTCGCCGAGCCTCGCGACGAACTCCTCGAAGACGGGGCGCTCCACGTAGACGCGCTCGGTGCACAGGCAGATCTGCCCGGAGTGGGTGAAGGAGGAGCGGACCGTCCCGTCGACGGCGGCGTCCAGGTCGGCGTCGGCGAAGACGAGCGCGGGGTTCTTGCCGCCCAGCTCGAACGAGACGGGGGTGACGTGGTCGGCGGCGTTCCGCATGATCGCGGCGCCGGTGGCCGACTCGCCGGTGAACGCGATCGCGTCCACCCCGGGGTGCCCGGTGAGGAACTCACCGGCCGCGCCGGGGCCGTGCCCGTGCACCAGGTTGAACACCCCGCCGGGCAGGCCCGCCTCGTCGATCACCCGGGCGAGCAGCGTCGCGGTCGAGGGCGTCTCCTCCGAGGGCTTGGCCACCACGGCGTTCCCGCACGCGAGCGCGGGCGCGATCTTCCAGGTCGACAGCAGCAGCGGCAGGTTCCACGGCGAGACGACCGCCACGACCCCGAGCGGCCGCCGCACCGTGTAGTTGAGCGCCTCGCCCGTCCCGGAGCTCCACCCCGGGACGCGCGTGGTGTAGGCGCGCTCCGGGCGCCCGTACAGCAGGTCGGCGTAGGCGCGGAAGTTGCCGACGGCGCGGGGCACGTCGACGGTCTCGGCGAACGCGCGGGGCCGGCCGGTGTCGGCGACCTCGGCGTCCACGAACTCCTCGAACCGCGCCTGGATGCCGTCGGCGACGCGCCGCAGCGCCGCGGCCCGCTCCTCGGCGGCCATCGCGCCCCAGGGGCCCTTCAGCGCGGAACGGGCCGCGGCCACGGCGTCGTCGACGACCTCCCGCGTGGCCTCGGGGACGGAGCCGAGCTCGGTGCCGTCCGCGGGCGCGATGAGGGGGAAGGCCGGACCGTCCGAACGGAACACCCCGCCGACGTAGTGCTCAGCCTTCATCCGTCCCCTCCCGCGTGGCTCGACTCCCCGATACTCGCCCGCGAAGCTATGCCTGGCAAATACCAAATCCCCCTGCGGCTATGACCGAACGGCTATGCCCGGCCCTCCCCGTCCGCTGGCCGGATACGGACATGACCGCGCCTTGCCGAGGCCGGTGATCCATGTCACTTTGATCTTGTGATCGCCGGTGATCTCCGGGAGGCCCGCTGTCATGACCCGCGGCACCGGCCCGCTGGACCCGCCCCCCTTCCTCCGTCTCGACCCGCCCGAGCTCGACGGCGGTGACCTGGTCGTCCGCGCCAGGCCGACCGAGTCCCGGGCCCGAACCCGCACCAGCCCCCGCGCCCCGCTGGCCTACCTCTACGAGCGCCCCGACGAGCACGAACCGGAGCGGACGACGAGACTCGCGGCGGGCCACTACGACCGCACCAGCCTGACCTGGACCTTCTCCGGCGACATCCCGGGGATCATCGGGATCACCGAGCCGACCTCCCCCTAGCGGCGCCCACGGGTCCTCCCCCGCCCTCCTCGCTCCCCCTCGCGCGCTCCCGCGTCGCCCCCGCACGCCCGAATGTCGGACCCGCATGTCCGCCCAGCAGAAAGGCACGCCCATGCCCGGAACACTGACCAGGCCCGCGCTCCGCACCACGCGCGCCTTCATCTCCCCCGACCACGCCGGGTTCGACCCGGCGGCGGTCCCCACCCCGGACGGTGACGAGCGGCCGTTCGGCTACGCCTACTCCACCCCGTGGGGCACGCCCGACGACGGCGCCCCGGCGGCCGACCCGCAGGCGGGCCACTACGACCCCGTGACCCAGACCTGGGTCGGCCCGGACGGCGAGGACGTCACCGCCGGCTACAGCTCCTACACGACCACGGGATCGGGCGTGCCGCCCTGGGGCGACAAGATCCTCGACGACGTGTGCGCCTGACGGTGGGCGGCCAGGCCGAGGTCCTCGTCCTCACGCAGGACTTCGACCCCACGGTCGACCCGGTCGTCCGGAGCCTCACGGCGAAGGGCGCCCGGGTCGTCCGGGTGGACACCAGCTACTTCCCGCGCAGCCTGAGCTTCACCACGTCCGACTTCGACGGCGCCGACCGGGCGGTGATGCGCCACCACGACGGCGAGATCGACCGGGAGGTCGACCTTCGCGCCCTGGCGGGCGTCTGGTACCGGCGGCCCACCGCCTTCGACTTCGGCGAGGAGATGGGCGAGGCCGAACGCGAGTTCGCCCGCCACGAGGCCCTGCACGGCATCGGCGGCATCCTGCGCTCGACCGACTGCCTCTGGATGAACCGCCCCGACCTGGACGCGGTCGCCGACCTCAAGCCGTACCAGCTCAAGCTCGCGAAGGAGGCCGGGCTCCGCGTCCCGCGGACGCTGCTGACCAACGACCCCGACGAGGTCGCCCGGCTGGTGAAGCAGGAGGGCGAGGGGTCGCTCGTCTACAAGTCGCTCAGCGGCGGGGTGGTCCACTATCCCGGCGCGTTCCCCTCCGGCCTCTACACCGCCGTGCTCGGCGAGGAGATCCACGACCACCTCCCCCGCGTGCGGCACACCCTCTGCCAGTTCCAGGAGTACATCGAGAAGGCCTACGAGGTCCGGCTCACGATCATCGGCGACGCCTACTTCCCCGTCGTGATCGACTCGCAGGGCGCGGAGCGGACGCGGATCGACTGGCGCGCCGACACCGAGCTGCGCTACGGCGACTACCGGCCGCTGCCGGAGGACGTCGTGCGGCGCACGCAGGCGCTGATGGACCGGCTCGGGCTCGTCTACGCCGCGGTCGACTTCATCGTCACCCCGGACGGTGAGCACGTCTTCCTGGAGTCCAATCCGAACGGCCAGTTCATGTGGATGCAGAACGACCTCGGCCTGCCGCTCGGCGACCGCATCGCGGACCTGCTGATGCGGGGCGGCCCGTTCCGGCGCGGTGAGGTGGAGCAGGTCGGCTACTGATGGACGATCCGCCGCCGGTCACCGCGGCCGAGTGGACGGAGCCGCCGCAGGCCGGCCTGCGGCGGCTCCCGGGCCTGGTCCTCGGCGCCGTCCGCCTCGCG
>NZ_JBEUPA010000228.1:0-8961 GCF_040492065.1 Actinomadura sp. NPDC000929
CGGGCGTGGGCGCGCCGGACGACGCTGGTCCGGTGCCGCCGCCCGTCGCCGGACCGCTCGCCGACGGGGTCGGGGACGTCTGGCCGGAGGCCTTGCCCTTCTCGGAGCCGCCGCCGAGCACCAGCGCCACGACGCCGACCAGGACGAGGACCACCACCAGGGCGCCCAGCAGGATGAGGACCGGCGGCCGCCGCGACCGGGACGGCGGCTGCCCGCCGGGCGGCCCGCCGGGCGGCCCGCCGGGCAGCCCGCCGGACGGCGACGCCACCGCGGGCGGCGGCATCGGCGGGACGGTCGACTCGTGGTGCGGGGGCATCGTGCTCTGGGCAGGGGAAGGGGCCCCGGGCATCCCGTAGGCGAACGCCGGGGGGCCGCTCTCCGCCGGGTTCGCCGTCTCCTCCTCGGAGGCGAACTGCTCCGTCCACGGCGCCTCGGCGGGCATCGGGGCGGCGGCCTGGGCCGCGACCTGCGCGGGCGGCGCCTGCTCCGACGGGGGCGCCTGCTCCGGGAAGAGCGCCGGCTCGGGGAAGGGCGCCGGCTCCCGGAAGGGCGGCGGCTCCTGGTACGGAGCGGGAGGCTGAGCGTACACCGGCGCCGGGTTGGCCCCCTGCTCGAAGGCGGCCGGCTGCGCCGGTGGCGGGACGGCCGGAGCGGCCGGGGGCGGCGCGGCCTGGGGCGGGACGGGCGGAGCGGCCGGGGGCGGCGCGGGCCTGGCGGGCTGCTCCATGGGGATGTCGGTGAAGGTGGCGGGAGGCTGGAACGCGGTCACGTCGAGCTCGTCGACGGTGTCCGCGGGCGGCGGCTTCTGGAAGGTGATGACGCCCGGGTCGCGCAGCGTCCTGTCGAAGTCGTCGTCCGGCTCGACGCCCGGACCGTCCTGGTACGTCGTCTCCAGATCGTCCTCGGGGTCGTCGGACGGGAGGTCCTGCATCACCACGGCGTCCGACTGGGGGACGTCATGGGTCGTGGCGTCCCCGTCGAAGAGGTCGTCGTCCAGGTCGTCGCCGTCGGCCGGACCGTCCACCGTCCCGGGAAGGGGCAGCTCTCCGGACACCGGGGACTTCCTGGAGACGCCGAACTCGGCGGTCGTCTTGTGGTCCGGGGGCACGTACCCGGAGTCCTCGCCGCTCAACTCGTCCACCTTCCACTGACGCCGATCTCATGGAGTCCGACGACCGGCGTGACGGATCGGTTCGCCCCCCGCCCCGACGGCGTCAGCCGGCGGGGGCCGGTTCGAGTCCGCGGCGCGCGGCCTGCCGCATCTGCCGGTTGAGCGTAGCGGTGATGAGCTCGATCGCGTCGGGAGTGGTGGCGTCCTGCGCGCCGCTGAGCCAGCGGGTCGCCTCCGCCAGCAGCTCGACGGCCGTGTGGTCGGCTCCGGCGTCGGCCATCCGCCCGAGGACGGCGCCGAGGCGCAGCGCGGCGTCGGCGCTCCCGGACTCGGCCGCCCGCCGGTACCAGCCGGCCGCCTGCTCCAGACGGCCCTCGCGCTCGTACGTCTCGCCGAGGCCGAACGCCACGTCGGCCCAGGTCCCGTCCGTGGGACGCCCAAGGTCCTCGGGGCTCCAGGGTCGGACAGGCATACGATCACTCCGGCGGGTCGGGTCGCAGGGACATCGGTTCACAGGGGACGGGGCTTGCGCGCACGTGCCGCGCAGAATGCCATAGTGGATCCTTCAACTGAAATCCGCTACCGGTTTCGCCGGTTTGGCGAACTTTCTGCGTGACCGTACCGATACTCACGGAAAGATCCCCGTTCATCCGAACGAACGGGCCGCTCCCCGTGTCCGCGAGCATCGGCGCGCTCCTTTAACGCGACGCGGCTAGCGCACCAGGCCATGGTAATCCGGGTGTCTGTCAATCCACTTCTTGATGAACGGGCACAGCGGGACGACCGAGAAACCCTTGGAGCGGACGTCGTCCAAGGCGCCACGTGCCAGCGCACTGCCCAGGCCCTTGCCCTCGAACGCGGAGTCGACCTCGGTGTGGGTGAAGACGACGGTGCCCTCGCCCCGCTCGTACTCGGCGAATCCGGCGAGGTCGCCGTCCACCCGGATCTCGTAGCGGCTCTGCTCGGCGTTGTCGCTGATCTCGGTGCTCATGCCCTGATAATGCCCGCGACCGCGCGGAGATTCCCGCCTCAGCCGGCCTCGTAGCCGGCGCGGAGCAGGCAGTAGGTGACGGCCTCCTCCAGGGCCTGCCAGGACGCGGCGATCACGTTGTCCTCGACGCCGACGGTCCCCCACTCGCGCTCGCCGTCGCCGGACTCGACGAGCACCCGGGTCCGCGCGTCGGTGCCGTGCGCGCCCTCCAGGATACGGACCTTGTAGTCGACCAGCTCCAGCCGCGCCAGCTCCGGGTAGAGGCGGCCGAGCGCGAGCCGCAGCGCGTTGTCGAGGGCGTTGACGGGGCCGTTGCCCTCGCCGGTCGCGATGATCCGCTCGCCCTTGGCGTGCAGCTTGACGGTGGCCTCGCTGATCATGGAGCCGTCCGGCCGGCGCTCCACGATCGACCGCCACGACTCGACCTCGAAGTGCCGCTGCCGGACGCCGGTCAGCTCCTCGCGCAGCAGCAGCTCGAACGAGGCGTCCGCGGCCTCGAAGGTGTAGCCGGTGGACTCCAGCTCCTTCACCCGGGCCACGACGGCCTTGGCCTTCTCCCCGGACAGGTCGTAGCCGAGCTCGCGGCCCTTCAGCTCGACCGACGCGCGCCCGGCCATGCTGGACACCAGCATCCGCATGTCGTTGCCGACGGCGGCCGGGTCGATGTGCTGGTACAGGTCGGGGTCGATCTTGACGGCGGACGCGTGCAGCCCGGCCTTGTGCGCGAACGCGGACACGCCCACGTACGGCTGCTGCGAGCTCGGCGCGACGTTGGTGACCTCGGAGACGGCGTGCGCGATCCGCGTCATCTCGGCGAGCTGGGCGTCGGAGACGAGGCTCATGCCCCGCTTGAGCTGGAGGTTCCCGACGACGGTGAACAGGTTGGCGTTGCCGCTGCGCTCGCCGTACCCGTTCGCGCAGCCCTGGACGTGCGTCGCGCCGGCCCGGACGGCGGCGAGCGTGTTGGCGACCGCGCAGCCGGAGTCGTCGTGGCAGTGGATGCCGACGCGGACGCTGTGGCCGACGACCTCGTGCACGACCTCGGCCAGCTCGTCCGGCAGCATGCCGCCGTTGGTGTCGCAGAGCGCGACGACGTCGGCGCCCGCCTCGGCGGCGGTGCGGACGGCCTCCAGCGCGTAGGCGCGGTTGGCCTTGTAGCCGTCGAAGAAGTGCTCGGCGTCCAGGAAGACCCGTTGGCCCTCCGCACGCAGGTGGGAGACAGTGTCGCGGATCATCGCGAGGTTCTCCTCCAGGGTGGTGCGGAGGGCCAGCTCGACGTGCCTGTCGTGACTCTTGGCGACCAGGGTCACGACGGACGCGCCGGATTCGCGCAGAGCGGCGACCTGGGGGTCGTCGGCCGCCTTCACCCCGGCCCGGCGGGTCGCGCCGAACGCGGTGAGCTGCGCGTGCCTCAGGTCGAGCTCTGTTCGAGCCCGCCTGAAGAACTCGGTGTCCTTGGGGTTGGCGCCCGGCCAGCCGCCCTCGATGAAGCCGACGCCCAGGTCGTCCAGATGTCGCGCGACCGCGAGCTTGTCGGGCACGGAGAGGTTGAGCCCCTCCTGCTGCGAGCCGTCGCGCAGAGTGGTGTCGTAGACGTGGAACGCGTCGCCTTGCATGTGAGAACCCCCAGGGGGACCAGCGCCAGGACGCAAAAAAGACCCCTCACGGACGTGAGAGGTCTGCGCGCCGGCGGTGTCCCGTTAGCTGCCGGCGCGCCAGCCGATAATCACGAGGCTGTGGCGCATGATGCTCACAGTCTGCCACATGGTCCTCGGATCTTGGACATCCGTCTCAGATGCTGGGACGTCGCCGCCGGACCCGCCGCCGCCCCGCCGCCGCCCCGCGGCCATAACGCGACTTTCTCCCCTTGGAGTCCATTGCACAATAAAGAACGATTACCAATCAAAAGATGATGGCAATACATTCCTCACCCCGAAATGCACTTGCGCTTTCACGGTAAAAGGAATGAGGATCGCACTGTCCGCCGGAGAAGGGGGATCCGATGAGCGGCGAACCGGTCCGCGGGACGGTGGCGTCCTGGGACGACGATGCCGGGTGGGGGGTTCTGGTCTCACCCGACGTGCCCGGCGAGGTCTGGGCGCACTTCTCGGACGTGCAGGCCGAACCGGGTGCCTTCGCCTCGCTCGACCCGGGCGAGAGCGTGCTCTTCACCTGGGAGGAGGCCGAGCAGGACGGCTACGCCTACCGCGCGCTGTACGTGCGGTCGGTCGGCCGCGGCTGAGCACCCGGGCGGCGGGCTGACCGAGGCCGTCCACCCGACGTGGCGGACGGCGAACCTTTCCGAAGGGAATTCCTGGAATGCGCATGCACACATACGGCCGGGTCGCGGCCGCTTCCGGAACGGCGCTGGTGATGGCGCTCGGCACCGTGTCCACCGCGTCCGCCGCATCCGCCGCGTCCGCGGCCGGGCGTCCGGAACGCGCCGCACCCACCCATTACTTCACGTTCACGAAAAGCCGCCAGTCGTTCGTCTACCGCGACTCGGTCGGCCGGTTCCACGCGCAGGTGAACGTGGCCAGGCCCTCCAGGGGCTACCCGATGCCGTGGCTGTTCCAGATCACCAGTGCGAGGCTGCGGGCGATCGCGCGCAGCAGGGCCGTCTGCACGGCGACCGGGCTGAACGGCCGGTACCACGACCGGCACGTCGTCCCCGTCGGCTACCTCTGGCACTCCACGGTGGCACCGCACCGCGTCCGGAAGGTCTACACGCTCTCGGGCATCTGCACCTTCGCGGTGCAGGAGGGCGGCCGCCCCGGCCGCGCCTTCGTCGGCTTCTCGTTCAACTACGCCATCAACCCGTCCTCGCGGGGCGTGGGACCGGCGAGCAAGGGCCCGGTCGTCGAGACGTCCGTGCACATCCGCCACTGAGCGGCCCGGACCGGTCCGGCGGCGCGCCGCTGCGGGCGCGCGCCGCCGGCGCCGCCGGTCAGATGATCTTGTGGACCCAGCCGTAGGGGTCGGGACGGGTGCCGTACTGGATGCCGACCAGCTCCTGGCGCAGCCGCATCGAGATCTCGCCGGGCTCGCCGTCGCCGATCGTCCACTCGCGGTCCCGGCCCTTGACCCGGCCGACCGGGCTGATGATCGCGGCGGTGCCGCAGCCGAACACCTCAGTGATCTCGCCGGAGGCGCAGCCCGCCTCCCACTCGTCGATGCTGATCTTGCCTTCCTCGGTGGGCACGCCGAGGTCGGGCGCCAGCTTGAGCATCGAGTCGCGGGTGACGCCGGCGAGCAGGGTGCCGGTGAGCGCGGGGGTGAGCAGCCGGGCCTGGGCCCCGGAGCCGTAGACGAACATGAGGTTCATCGAGCCGACCTCCTCGACCCAGCGGTGCTCCACCGCGTCGAGCCAGACGACCTGGTCGCAGCCCTGCGCGACGGCCTCGGCCTGGCCGGCGAAGGACGCGGCGTAGTTGCCGCCGAACTTGGCCTCCCCGGTCCCGCCGGGCGCCGCGCGGGTGTAGTCCTGCGACAGCCACACCGAGACGGGCTTGATGCCGCGCGGGTAGTAGAGGCCGGACGGGGACGCGATGACCATGAAGAGGAACTCGTGGGCCGGGCTGTTGACGCCGAGCGCCCGCGTGGTGGCGAACATGAAGGGCCGCAGGTAGAGGCTGTGGCCCTCGGTGTCGGGCACCCAGTCCTTGTCGGTGCGGACGAGCGTCTCGACGGCGTCCACGAACAGCTGCTCGGGGATCTCCGGCATCGCCATCCGCCTGGCCGACCGGTTCATCCGCGCGGCGTTCATGTACGGCCGGAAGGTGACGATCGAACCGTCGGGCTGCCGGTAGGCCTTGAGGCCCTCGAAGAGCTCCTGGGCGTAGTGGAACACCTGCGAGGCCGGGTCCATCGGGATCGGCCCGTAGGGTTCGAGCTTCGCGTCGTGCCAGCCGCGCTCGGCCGAGTACCGGATCGTGACCATGTGGTCGGTGAAGTATCGGCCGAAACCGGGCTCGGCCAGGATCCGCGCGCGGTCCTCGGCGGTCGCGGGCCGCTCGGTGCGCGTGATCTCGAATTCCAGGGTGTCGCTCATCGCGGTCTCGTCCTCTCGCGGATGGCCCATGCTGCCCCATCGCCGCATCGGCTTCCTAGTCCCCATTGTCCTACTTCGTCTAGACCTGCTCCTCCACGCGGGCGCATACGGAAGACCGGGCGCGCCGCGAGGGCACGCCCGGTCTGGCCGGAGGCGGCGTGCCCCTAGCCGGATACTCGCTTGGCGATCGCGTCGCCGATCTGGGACGTGGACCGGGCGCCCAGCGCGGCGCGCTCGGCCAGGTCGTCCGAGACGGCCTGCTCGACGCGGCGGGCGGCGTCGCCCTCGCCGACGTGGTCGAGCAGCATGGCGACCGACAGGATCGTGGCGGTCGGGTCGGCCTTGCCCTGTCCGGCGATGTCGGGGGCGCTGCCGTGCACCGGCTCGAACATCGACGGCGCGGTGCGGTCGGGGTTGACGTTCCCGGACGCGGCGAGCCCGATGCCGCCGGCGATCGCGGCGCCGATGTCGGTGATGATGTCGCCGAACAGGTTGTCGGTGACGATGACGTCGTACCGCCGCGGCTGGCTCACGAAGAACATCGTGGCCGCGTCCACGTGGCAGTAGTCGGTCGTGACCTGCGGGTACTCCGCGGCGACCCGCTTCAGGGTCCGCTGGTAGAGGTCACCGGCGAAGGTGAGCACGTTGTCCTTGTGGACGAGCGTGAGCTTCCTGCGCGGCCGCGACGCCGCGACCTCGAACGCGTACCGGATGACGCGCTCGACGCCGTAGGCGGTGTTGACGCTCTCCTGCGTGGCGACCTCGTGCGGGGTGCCCTTGCGCAGGACGCCGCCGACGCCGGTGTACGGGCCCTCGGTGCCCTCCCGCACGACGACCATGTCGATGTCGTCCGGGGTCACGCCGGCCAGCGGGGTGCTGACGCCCGGGAACAGCTTCACCGGGCGCAGGTTGACGTAGTGGTCCAGCTCGAACCGGGTCCGCAGCAGCAGCCCGCGCTCCAGCGTGCCGCTCGGCACGCTCGGGTCGCCGACGGCGCCGAGCAGGATGACCTCCTGCTCGCGCAGTTCCTCCAGGACCGAGTCGGGCAGCGTCTCCCCCGTCCGGTGCCACCGCGCGGCGCCCAGGTCGTAGGAGGTCTGCTCGAACGTGAGGTCGCCGGACACGGCGTCGAGGACCTTCAGTCCCTCGGCGACCACCTCGGGGCCGATCCCGTCCCCCGGGATGACGGCCAGACGAATGCTGCGCGAAGCCATGCGCGCACTCTACTGCAAACGTCTCAGTGCTTGGGCTTTCGTCTCACATCGCGGGCATTCAGCGCGCGAGCCCGCAATCACCGCACATGCCGCCACCAGGGACGCGGTAATACAAGCAGCAATTGTTCCGGACGAACCCGCGCGGCCCGAAGGACCCGGCCCCGACCAGTGGTTCCCGCGCGAGCAGCGCCCGCACGATCGCGGCACGCCCGGGATCGGCGGCCCCCACGTTCAGGCTCCCCGCGAGGGCCGATGCCGCGTTGCCCCAGACCAGCCCGTCCGCGAGCCTGACGAAGTCCAGCAGCGCCTCCCGCAGCGGCCGCAGCAGCCCGTCCACGACCATGGGATGGACGATCTCGACGGCCTCGGCCACGCTCCCGACGCGCCACCCGCGCACGTCGGCGAGCCCCAGCATGATCGGCTCACCCGGCGCCCACCGCCACCGCACCCCCGAAAGATCGGGCACGACCCCGAGCGCCGCCGCGGCGACGACCGGCGACCAGATCCGCGCCGCGAGCCCCTGGAAGAGCAGCGAGGCCGCCACCCGGGTCTCATCGGTCCCGAGCCGCCCGGCATGGTCGCGGACGACCTCTCGCAGCCGTCCGGCACCCCCGGGAAACGCCCCCCAGCCGGCCTCGCCGGAGACCTCCTCCGCAACGAGCTCGAAATAGGGCCCAAGCCCGGCAACGCGCCCCAGCACGCTACGAACCTCGGCACTACTCACATCGCCCGCCACTCCCCCAGTCTCGCATCGGCGCCCGGGCAAGGCCCGCCCGCCCAGCACCGCAACCACGTACGCCCTCAAGACTCGCGATCGCGTCCGAAGGCAACTCCAACCAAACGAAAACCTGAGCGCGAAGCGGCCGCCCGGCACGACGCAACGAGACTGGCGGGCAACCTCGGGCCTTAGAGGCGGCCACTACACGGCACCCGACTCGCTGACCGGACCCACTACTGCAACCGCCTCAGCCTGCCTCGCAACCCCGCGACAACCTCAGTGGTTGCGATCGCGTCCGAAGGCAGGTTCAAGCGAAGCGAGAACCTGATCGCGCAGCGAGCCGCTAGGCGAGACGGAGCGATGCCAGCGATCGCCCCGATTTTTCGACGATGGAGGGCCTTTAGGCCCGAAGGAGGAGAAAAATCAATCAGCACGCCTTTCCAGGGCCGTCTGCAGGGCGCGGGCGGCTTCTTCCTGGGCGTCGTCGGCGGGGGCGTTGTTCCGGGTCTCGTTCATGATGGAATGCTCCGATCGCTGGGCTGGTGGCCAGAGGGGCCGCCGGGGGGCCGTGGTTCGCACGGTCCGGTTCGGCATCGGACTCACGGCCAGGCAGAGCCTCCGCAGCGGGTGCCGGCCTGCCGATGTTCAGGCCCCGCTGCGGCAGCGAAGGATTACCACGAAGCGCCGCATGACTACAGCGAGGCTACCCGCGGTTCGGCGGGTTGTCCCGACCCGTGGCTCAAAATCTCGGCATATGAGATGGGCGGGGGGGCGGGGCCGGGGGGGCGCCCCCCCCCCGGGGCCACCCCCCGGGTGGGCCGGCCCCCCCGCCTGTGGGGGGGGGGCCCCCCCCGGGGAACCCACCCCGGGACCGCG
>NZ_JBEUPA010000229.1:0-8844 GCF_040492065.1 Actinomadura sp. NPDC000929
CGCCTCGGCGGTCAGCTGGCGGATGTCCTTCAGGCCGCGGCCGTCGATGCGCAGCCCGTCGCGGATCACGCGCTCGCGGACCAGCTTCTTGGTGATCGCCCCCTGCCCGTCCGCGCCGACGACGGCACCCGCCTCTACGCGGAGATCGACGGCGAGGACCGCACCGACCTCGCCGTCGTGTTCTGCCACGGCTGGACGCTCACCCAGGACTCCTGGCACTTCCAGCGCAAGGCCCTGCGCGGCCTCGGCCGCCTCGTCTTCTGGGACCACCGCGGCCACGGCCGCTCCGACGGCGGCGCCCGCGACGGCTACGCCGTCCCCCGCCTGGCCCGCGACCTCGGCGCCGTCATCGAGGCGACCGTCCCCGCCGATACCCCCGTCGTCCTGGTCGGCCACTCGATGGGCGGCATGACCATCATGCGGTACGCCGACGAGAACCCCGAGCTGGTCGGACGCAAGATCCTCGCGGCCGGGCTGCTGTGCACGTCGTCCGGCGGCCTCGGCGAGGTCACGCTCGGCATGCCCGCGCTCATCGCGCGCACCACCCACCGCCTCATGCCCGCCGCCCTCGGCGCGCTCGGCGCCGGCTCGGGCGTCGTCGAGCGCGTCCGCCACCTCGGCCGCGACGCCGCCGCCCTCGTCGAGGACCTGGTCGCCTTCGGCCCGGACGCCAGCCCCGCCGCGGTCGCCTTCGCCGAGCAGATGATGACCGACACCCGCATGGACGCCTTCGTCGACTTCTTCCGCTCCATGATCACCACCGAGGTGATCAGCGAGTGCGCGTCCCTCGGCGGCGCCGACACCCTGGTCATCGGCGCCGAGAACGACATGCTCACCCCGGTCGAGCACAGCCTGAAGATCGCCTCCTGCGTGCCGTCCGGGCGGCTGGAGGTCGTCCCCGGCGCCGGGCACATGGCCATGCTCGAACGCCCGAGCATCGTGTCCGACCACCTCGGCGACCTCATCGAACGGGCCCGCAAGGAAAGCTGAGCCCCCTCATCCCGCGCGCGGGATGAATACTGTCGGTGCCCGGCCCTACGCTTCCGCGCATGGCGAAGGCGAAGACGGCCAAGGCCGCCTACCGGTGCTCGGAATGCGGATGGCAGACCTCCAAGTGGGTCGGGCGCTGCGGCGAGTGCCAGACATGGGGAACGGTCACCGAGGCCGCGTCGGCGACCCCGGCCCGGGTCGTGTCGGCCGGGCCGGTCAGCTCACCGGCCCGCCCGATCGGGCAGGTCGACGTGCGGTCCGCGCAGACGCGCCCCACCGGCCTGGACGAGCTCGACCGCGTCCTCGGCGGCGGCATCGTGCCCGGAGCCGTCCTGCTGCTGGCGGGCGAGCCCGGCATCGGCAAGTCGACGCTGCTGCTGGAGGTCGCCGCCCTGGCCTCGACGGCGGACGCGGCGGGCTCCGAAGGCGGCAACGTCCTGTACGTCACGGGGGAGGAGTCGGCCGAGCAGGTCCGGCTGCGCGCCGACCGCGTCGGAGCGATCACCGACCGGCTGTACCTGGCGGCCGAGACCGAGCTGTCCGCCATCCTCGGCCACATCGAGTCGGTCGATCCCGGGCTGCTCGTCGTCGACTCCATCCAGACGATCGGCACCTCCGAGGCCGACGGCGCGCCCGGCGGCGTCACCCAGGTCCGCGAGGTCGCCGCCAACCTGATCAGGGTCGCCAAGGAGCGCGGCATGACCGTCGTGCTGGTCGGCCACGTCACCAAGGAGGGCTCGATCGCCGGGCCGCGCCTCCTGGAGCACCTGGTCGACGTCGTCCTGTACTTCGAGGGCGACCGGCACTCCCGGCTCCGCATGATCCGCGCCATGAAGAACCGGTACGGCCCCACCGACGAGCTCGGCTGCTTCGACCTGTCCGAGGTCGGCATCGTCGGGCTGCCCGACCCGAGCGGCCTGTTCCTCACCCGCCGCGAGGAGGCCGTCCCCGGAACCTGCGTCACCGTCACCCTCGAAGGGCGCCGCCCCCTCGTCGCCGAGGTGCAGTCCCTCGTCGCCAAGTCGCACCTGCCCGCGCCGCGGCGCGCCACCTCCGGGCTCGACACCTCCCGCGTCGCGATGGTCCTCGCCGTCCTCGCGCAGCGCTGCAAGATCTCCATGCACGAGCAGGACGTGTACGTCTCGACCGTCGGCGGCGTCCGGCTCGCCGAGACCTCCGTCGACCTGGCCCTCGGCCTCGCCGTCGCGGGCTCCACCGTCGAGCAGGCCCTTTCCACGAGCCTCATCGCGCTCGGCGAGGTGGGCCTCGCCGGGGAGGTCCGCATCGTGCCCGGCGTCCAGCGGCGGCTGGCCGAGGCGGCCCGGCTCGGGTTCAAGTACGCCGTCATCCCGCGCGGCTCCCTCGAACTGGCCGACGGGCCCCTCAAACGCGCCGACCCGCAGCTCAGCAGCTACGAGGGCATGAAGGTCATGGAGGTCGACAGCCTCCAGCAGGCGCTGCAGGTCGCGTTTACCGCTCCCTGACAGGCGTCCCGCCAGAGTATTACTTCACACAACGCACGCTTGCGACCTGGGGAGGAACCAGCGCGCGGCCCGCCTCGGTAAACTGGCGCCGTCCAGCGACCTCCGGGGGCCAGGTGCCATCACACGACAAGGGTCATGACGAACGACGCCGCGCCACACTGGCCGCGGTGGCTCCCGGCACCCAGATCCGGGACGGACTGGAGCGCATCCTGCGGGGCCACACCGGCGGCCTGATCGTGCTCGGCTACGACAAGCCCGTCGCGGAGCTGTGCACGGGCGGCTTCGAGCTCGACGTCGAGTTCTCCGCCACGCGGCTGCGCGAGCTCGCCAAGATGGACGGCGCGATCGTCCTCGACGACAGCCACACCCGCATCGTCCGCGCCGCCGTCCACCTCGTGCCGGACTCCACCCTCCCCACCGAGGAGTCGGGGACCCGCCACCGCACCGCGGAGCGCGTCGCCCGCCAGACCGGCCTGCCGGTCATCTCGGTGAGCCAGTCGATGCACATCATCGCGCTCTACCTCGACGGCATCCGCTACGTCCTGGAGGACTCGGCGGCCATCCTCTCCAAGGCCAACCAGGCCCTGGCGACGCTCGAACGCTACAAGCTGCGCCTCGACGAGGTGTCCGGCACGCTGTCGGCCCTGGAGATCGAGGACCTCGTCACCGTCCGCGACGTCAGCGCCGTCGTCCAGCGCCTGGAGATGGTGCGCCGCATCGCCGACGAGATCGAGGGCTACGTCGTCGAGCTCGGCACCGACGGCCGCCTGCTGTCCCTCCAGCTCGACGAGCTGGTCTCCGGCGTGGACGTCGACCGGCAGCTGATCGTCCGCGACTACCCGTCCGACGACACCCGCACCCGCGGCGTGGACGCCATCCTGTCATCCCTCGACACCCTGTCGGCCAACGAGCTCCTCGACCTGTCCACGGTCGCCGAGGTCATGGGCTTCGCCGGCCCGGACGCCCTCGACCTGCCCGTCAGCCCCAAGGGCTTCCGGCTGCTCGCCAAGGTCCCGCGCCTGCCGAGCATGGTCGTCGAACGCCTCGTCGAGCACTTCGGCGGCCTGCAGAAACTCCTGGCCGCCAGCATCGACGACCTCCAGGCGGTCGGCGGCGTAGGCGAGTCCCGCGCCCGCAGCGTCCGCGAGGGCCTCTCCCGCCTCGCCGAATCGTCCATCCTCGAACGCTACGTCTAGGGCCTGCCTCGAAGTGGCCCTCGGCCGCACGCGCGAACGCGTGACCTGGCCGATGGAGCGAAGTCGGCGGCGAGTGGAGCCGGGCAGATCGCGAAGCGATGCCGCGTTCGCCCAGGCCCGGTCGCGTAGCGAGCCGCAAGGCGAGCGAAGAGGGCCGAGGCAGCAGCACCGCCCAGCGCAGGCAGCGGGCGGCCACCACAGTCAGCGGGCCCAGGCAGTGCAGGCCCTGGATCGGCGGAGCTGAAGATTCGTTGCGCCCTTCACAGCGGGCCAGCGCAGCCACGACATTCGGCAACTCCGGCCGCGCAACCCGAGGCACCCCTGGCGGCGGGACGGCGAGCGCAGGTGGCGGGCAAGGGCCAGCACAAGCGGGGCGAGTTGGGGCCAGCGCACGCGGGGCGGGTTGGGGTGTGGGCGAGGGGTTAGCGGAGGGCGAAGACTTGTTTCTTGGCCTTTGCGCCTTTCAGGGTGGCCACGTAGGTGCCGGGGCGGGCTCGGACGGTGTTCTTGCAGTCGCGGTGGCGGTCCCAGACGACGTCGTCGACGTAGGGGATGCCGCGCCGTAGCGTCGCCTTGGGGGCCTCGCCCTTGCGGCACTTGCTCGACGACCAGACGCGGTCCGCGCCGGAGGTGATGCGCACCTCCAGCGATCCCGTGTCGAACGCGCAGGAGCCGTCACGCGTGCTGACGACCGTGACCCGGAACTCCGGACGCTCGGACCCCGCGTAGACGTTCTTCGCGGCGGACATGTTCACCACAAGGTCACCGCGGCCGCAGGGGCCGCCGTCGGCCTGCTCGGGCGCGGGCGTGGTCGTCGTGGTGACGGTGACCGTCGGCATCGCGCTCGGCGGCGGGGCGCTCGTCCGCTCGGCCGCGCCCGCGTCGCGGCCCGGCTTCTCCTCCCCGGCGCCTCCCTGGCACGTCCACGCCAGCAGGCCCACGGCCCCGAGGACGCCTGCCAGGGCCCACACGCGCCGGCGCCAGTACCGATCGAGCCCAGAGCCGTCCCGGTCGCGCTCAGTGTTCGCCCCCATGCGGGCAGTATGCATTCGCCCGGGCGGGAAGAGCGGACGACCCGCCGCGTGCCACAATGGCGACGCGCCATGAACACCGAATCCGCACTCACCACGCCGATCCTCGCCTGGTACGACGCGAACGCACGGGACCTCCCGTGGCGGGCGCCGGACGCGACCCCCTGGGGCGTCCTCGTCAGCGAGATCATGCTTCAGCAGACACCGGTCTCCCGCGTCCTGCCCGTCTGGGAGGCCTGGACGACCCGCTGGCCGACGCCCGCCGCGCTCGCCGCCGAACCGTCCGGCGAGGCCGTCCGCGCGTGGGGCCGGCTCGGCTACCCGCGCCGCGCGCTGCGCCTCCACGAGGCCGCCCGTGCGATCACCGAACGGCACGGCGGCGACGTCCCCTCCTCGCACGCGGACCTGCTGGCGCTCCCCGGCATCGGCGCCTACACCGCCGCCGCCGTCGCCAGCTTCGCGTTCCGGCAGCGGCACGCCGTCCTCGACACCAACGTCCGCCGGGTCCTGGCCCGGCTGCTCTCCGGCGTCGAGTACCCGCCGAAGGCGCAGACCAAGGCCGAGGTCACACTCGCGGAGAGCCTCCTGCCGCTCGACCCGCCGACCGCCGCCCGCTGGGCCGTCGCGGTCATGGAACTGGGCGCGCTCGTCTGCACAGCCCGTTCGCCTCGCTGCGTCGACTGCCCCGTCATCGACAGGTGCACGTGGCAGCTGACCGGCCGTCCCGCCTACGACGGGCCGCCGCGAAGGGGCCAGACGTACGCCGGAACCGACCGGCAATGCCGGGGGCGACTCCTGGCCGTCCTGCGGGACGCCGAGCACCCGGTCGAGAAACCAGCCCTGGACATCGTCTGGTCGGATGCCGTCCAACGCGAACGCGCCCTGGACACCCTCATCGCGGACGGCCTGGTCGACCCCCTCGAAGACGGCCGCTACGCCCTTCCCGGCTGAACTCTCGCGACCGTCCGCAGGGGATCCGCCTTCTCAGGGGAATGGCAGGCCGGCTCTCTGTGCGCGTATTTCGGATCGGATGAGCTCCAGCAGCCGGCCCACCCAGTTGCGGCCTCTGTCTCCGCGCGTGATCCAGTGGTCGGATTCGATTCCGCCATACCCGATGGGGGCGTCTCCCGTGCCGAGAAGGATCTCCGCCAGCTCGGGATGCCGCGCGTATTTGGCGCGCATGAGGCCCGCCATCACGGCCGTCCTGACCTGCGGCCATCCCTGGACGCGTGAGGCCTCTTCGGCGAGCTTCTGGGCGTCGTAGGGGCGTTCCGCGGCGCGAATTCGCTCCCGGACCTGGGGATCTTCGGTGGACAGCGCCCAGTAGGCGTGCGTGACCGACGGGTAGAGGACGCCGCCGGCCTCGATCGGGGCCGGGTAGTCGTTCTGCAGGGCGTCGATTCCCGGGTTCTCCGGCCATCCTCGCGGAAACACGCGCCCGCCCAGGTGAATCGTCCCGCCCGGGGGTTCCTGTGGATCGTCCCCCGACCTCTTCGATTCGTATTCGGCGCGTGCGCGGGCCTCCTCCGCGAAGTAGTCCAGAGCCCATTCCCGCATGGCTTCGGTCACCACGTCATCGTCGAACCAGCCGCCGATCGGACGCTCCCCGACGTCGGTGCACAGAAAGACCAGCGGCCGGTCCTTGTTGTCCATGTCACCGAGCGAATAGTGGCGCTTGTGGGCGGGCATCGCCAGGTAGGCCTCGCGCAGCGCCAGCCGGTCGGCCTCGTCACGCGACTCCAGGTACCGGTCCAGCGCCGCCAGACAGCGGTCGGTGGAATCGGGCCGGTCGTTCAGGCGCTCGATGTCGTCGGCCACCTCCCCCAGCAGCATCTCCGAGGTGAGGCCGAACATCGGCTCGGCGGCCTTCCACCGGCCGAGCTCGAACGCGCTGATCTCACCGCCCTCGGGCACCTCCGTCACCACCCAGCCGCATTCGAGCTTCCCCCGAAGACCCTCCAGGTCGACCCACTCCCAGCAGTTGATGGCGCCGTCCGCGAACACCAGCAGGTTCGTGAGGTGGTAGGAGCCGTTGTGGATGAAGACGGGCCGCGCGACGCCCTCGATGCGCCGTCCGTCCTCTGTCCGGTGGATCCGTAGCAACAGGGAAACTCCTCAATCCTCATCCAGGGAAGCGGAGCGCAGCCGCTCGGCCGCCGTCACCTCACCCGGTGGCCCGAACCGCACCTCGGGGCCGCGCATTCGGTCGATCTTGGGCCGGTCCCGCCCCGCCGGTCAACGGAAATTCGCTCGTCAGCCCAGGGCCCGGGCTCGTACCGTACGCCAGTGCGTGATCTGCTGACCTTGCCCAAAGCCCACCTCCACGTCCACCTTGAGAGCACCGTCCGCGGCGCCACACTCCGCGAGATCGGCGCCGCCAACGGCGTGCCGGTCCCCGAAGACCTCGGCGCGTTCGGCGACTTCGCCTCCTTCTTCGCGCAGAACGACCTCGTCCGCGCCTGCCTGCAGCGGCCTGAGGACTTCCACCGCATCGCCTACGAGTTCTGCGAGGACGAGGCGGCCCAGGGCGTCCGGTACGCCGAGGTCTCGTTCACGGCCGCCGCGCACGGCGAGCGCCTCGGAGACCTCGGCATGCCTCTGGCGGCCGTCCTGGAGGGCCTTGAGGCGGGCCAGGAGGCCTTCGGCATCGAGTGCCGCGTGATCCTCGACCACTCCCGCCGCCGCTCCGTCGAGCGCGCCTGGCGGACCCTGGACCTGGCCCGGCGTCACGAGCGCGTGGTCGCCGTCGGCCTCGCCGGCGACGAGGCCCACCCCGGTGACCCGTTCACCGAGGTCTTCGCCGCCGCGCACGACGCCGGGCTCCACGTCGTCCACCACGCGGGCGAGGCCGAGGGCGCGGCCAGCATCCGGCAGGCGCTCGGCCCCGGCCGCACCGAGCGGCTGGGCCACGGCATCCGGATCCTGGACGATCCCGACCTGGTGGCCGAGGTCCGCGAACGCGGGATCCCCCTGGAGGTCTGCCCCTCCTCCAACGTCGCGCTGGGATTCGTCCCGTCCCTGGACGCGCACCCCCTCCCCCGCCTCCGCGAAGCGGGCCTGCTGGTCACTCTCAACACCGACATCCCCGCCCTGATCAACACCCCCCTCGCCACCGAGTACGCGCACGTCCGCGCCACTTTCGCCTACGACGACCTCACCCTGGCCGACCTGGCCCGAGCCTCGGTCACCGCCTCCTTCGCCCCGCCTCAGACCAAGAAGGCCCTCGGAGAAGCGATACAGGCCTGGCTTGCCACCCCGCCCCCCTCCGCTTCGAGGTGAGCGGGCGGGGTCTTCGGATGGCGATCTGGTCGCACACTGGGCCTCCCTGAAGTCACCTTCAGGGTTCCCGAGAGCGGCGGGCGCCGGAGACCGAACAGCGTTCTGTGGATTAACCCACCGGCTTCTCCGGCTCGCGCGTGAAGAGGCAGAACAGGTGCCCCGCCGGGTCCTGGTAGACCCGGAAGTCGTCATCCGGCTGGAAGTCGGCCAGGACGGCGCCCACTGCCTCGGCGTGCTTTCCGGCGGCGTCCACGTCGTCCACCTCGAAGTCGAGGTGGGCCATCTGCAACTGGGCGCCGTCCGCGGCGGGCCACGTGGGGGGCTTGTAGAGCGGCTCTGTCTGGAACGACAGGCCGGTTCCGCCGCCCGGGGGACGCAGCTTCACCCAGTCGGGCTCGTCCTGCACGACCGTCCAACCGAGGAGGCGCTGGTAGAAGTCCGCCAGCACGTGCGGGTCGGGGGCGTCGAGGACGGGGGCGGAGAGGGTCAGACGGCTCATGGCGGCTCCCGAGACAGTCGATCTTGTGAGGGGAGGCTGCCCAGAAGAATCGCGACCATGCGAGCCACCCACACGCGAGCCACCCCCACACGCGAGCCGCCCATAGGCGAGCCCCACACATGCGAGCCGCCAACGCGCAAGCTGCCACGTGCAAGCCGCCAACGCGCGAGCCGCGAACGCGCGAGCCGCCAACGCGCGAGCCGCCAACGCGCGAGCCGCCAACGCGCGAGCCGCGAACGCGCGAGCCGCGAACGCGCGAGCCGCGAACGCGCGGAAGGCCCGCGACCGGGAACCGGGCGCGGGCCTTCGCGCGCGGGACGTCAGTCCTTATTGAAGTTGACCGCGCCCTCGATGGGCGGCGGGCT
>NZ_JBEUPA010000230.1:0-8820 GCF_040492065.1 Actinomadura sp. NPDC000929
GCCAGCTCGGCGACGGCACCACCCGCGGCAGCGGCGTGCCCGTGCGCGTCCGCGCGCCGGACGGGCGGCCCGGCCGGCTGGACGACGCCGTCGCGGTCGCCGCCAACAACGACTTCTCCATGGCGCTGCGCCGCGACGGCACCGTCGTGACCTGGGGCGAGGGATCGTCCGGCCAGCGCGGCACCGGCGCGCGCACCACCCCTCCCGTCCCGACGACCGTGCGCGCGCCGGACGGGCGCGACGCGCTCACCGGCGTCACGGCGATCGCCGCGGACGGGCACACCGAGCTGGTGCTGCGCGGCGACGGGCAGGTGCTCGCCTGGGGCGCCAACGCGGGCGGCATGGTCGGCGACGGCACCCGCGAGGACCGGGCCCTGCCCGTCCCGGTGCGCGGGCTGGGCGGCGCCGCGCGGCTGGACGGCGCCGTCCGCATCGCGATCGGCGGCCAGCACGGGCTGGCGCTGCTGCGGGACGGGCGGGTCGCGTCATGGGGCCGCAACGAGCTCGGCCAGCTCGGTGACGGCACGCGCCAGGACCGGCTCACGCCCGTCCTCGTCTCGGGGGTGGGCGGCGAGGGCGTCCTCGACGGCGTCACCGCGGTCGCCTCGGCGGAGAAGCACAACTACGCCCTCCGCGGGGACGGCACCATCGTCGCCTGGGGCAACAACACCGCCGGCCAGCTCGGCGACGGCACGGTGAAGCCGCGGACCGCCCCGGTCACCGTCGTCGGGCGCAGCGCCCCGAAGCTGCGCGGCGCCGCCCGCGTGTTCGCCGGGGAGGCCTACGGCGCGGCGATCCTGGCCGACGGGACGCTGCTGACGTGGGGCGCGGGCGGCAGCGGCCAGCTCGGCTCGGGGAAGAGGGCGCCCCGCAGCCGTCCCGGCACGGCGCTGACGACCGCGGGCACGGTGCCGGCCGGCGCCCTGTCGGTGGGCGTCGGCGAGCGCCACCTGATCCTGCTGCTGGGCTCCGGAGCGCCGTAGCTCTCCGGAGCCTTCAGGACTCCTTGGGCGGTTCCGGCCTGGCGTCGCCGGGCCGGGGACCGTCCACCGGGGGCTGGGGCGCGGGAGGCTGGGCTCCGGGCGCGGGAGGCGCGGCGGCCGCGCCCGGGGCTCCGGTCCCGCCGGCGGGAGCGGGGGTCGCGGAGCGGCGGCGCCACAGCAGGAACCCGCCGCCGGCGGCCGCCACGGCCACCACCCCGGCGCCGCCGAGCACGTACGGCATGGGCGATCCGTCGTCCTTCGGGGGCTCGTATCCGGCGGCGGGAACGGTCGGCTGCGACTGGGCGAGCGTGCGCTCCTCCTGCTCCTGCTGCTTGACCGACGCCTCCGGCGCGGGCTTGCCGTTGTTGCCGCGCTTGCCGGGCTTCGGCGGCGCGTACTTCGACTCCGGGAGCGTCTGCACGAAGCGCAGCAGCGCCAGGTCGGGCTTGCCCTTGCTGCCCTTCACGGCCCCGTCGTAGATGGACTTCACCCGGGCGCCCGGCAGCGCCGTGGAGGACACCCGGAGCTGGTCGCCCGCCAGCACCGCGTAGGTGCCCTTCCGCTTCATCAGGCCCGGCAGCCGGCCGAGGACCTGTCCGGGGTCGTTCCCGGGCGGCAGGATCGCGATGAACACCGCGACGGACCGGCCCTGCGCGCTGCGGAGCAGTTCCTGCGCGCCGTCCGACTGGTAGTACTTGGCGTGGGAGTCGACGTAGTAGCCGCTCTCGCTGATGCCCTCGGCGACCGCGTCGAGGTCGACGCCCGCGAAGGCGGGCGCGGCGGTCATTCCGAACGCCGGCACGAGGGCCAGCGCCAGCGTCCCGGACGCGACGATGCGGCGGGAGAAGTGGTTCACGGAAGAGGCTCCTTCAACGCTGGGATGGCCATCGACATTACCGGCGCCACTTGGGGAAAGGTGGCCAAAGCAGGGGAATCGGCATCGCCGCGGTCAGATGCCGCGGCCTCGGGTGTGCAGGGCCAGCAGGACGCGTTTGCCGGACACGACCCCCGACGCCACGGCCAGCGCGAACGGGACGCGGCGCTCGGCCGGGTTCGCCCTGAGGGCGCGCGCCGACCAGCGCAGCGCGTCCCTGCGGCGGCCCACGGTCGCGCAGCCGAAGGCGAGCTGCCCGTAGACGCGCCCGGCCGCGCCCGGCTCCTCGCCGATCTCCGGGTAGTGCTCCAGGAACCACTCCAGCGCGGCGACCTTCGTCTCCCACGCCTGCGCGTAGTAGGACGTCAGCCCCCACAGGACCCGCACGTACGGCTCGTCCACGTTCACCACCGGGTGGCGGCGGGCGGCGCGGAGCGCGAGGTCCCAGTCCTCGCCCTGGCTGCCGGGGATCGTCTCGTCCACCATGCCGATCTCGATGAGCGGTTCGCGGCGCGCCACGTAGGTGGAGGAGTGGACGCTCATCATCCGGTCGCGGATCAGTGCGTCGTAGGTCACCCGGTCCGTCCCGGCCAGCCGGGGCAGCTCCCGCCCGTCGAAGTCGATCAGGATGCCGGAGCTGCACAGCACGGCGTCCGGCTCGCTCTCCAGGGCCTGCACCTGCGCGGCGAGCTTGCCGGGCAGCCACAGGTCGTCGTCGTCGCAGAACGCGACCAGGTCGGTGTCGAGGGCGAGGATCCCGGAGTTGCGGGCGCCCGCCAGGCCCGGCGCCCGGGTGTTGCGGATCACCTCGACGCGGTCCCCCGCGAGGGACGCGTCGGGCTCGGCCCGGTCGAAGACGACGACCGCGCGCACCTCGCCCTCGTACTCCTGGGCCAGCACCGACTCCAGCGCGCGGCGCAGCAGCTCCGGCCGGTCGTGCGTGGGAAGCACGACTCCGACGGATGGGGGCATCCAGGGCCTGCCTTGTCGTAGGGGGTCGGGAGGAGGCGGACCGGCGGCCGCCGCGGGGCCCGCCGGCCCCGCGGAACCGGGTCAGCGCGCGCCGGTGATCATTCCGGCGGCGACGGTGTTGTTGGTGGCCTCGTCGATCAGGATGAAGCCGCCGGTGAGGCGGTTGCGGCCGTAGTCGTCGACGAACAGCGGCTGCGTCACCCGCAGCGAGACGCGGCCGATCTCGTTCAGGCCGAGGGAGGCCGCCTGCTCGTCGCGGTGCAGCGTGTTGACGTCCAGCCGGTAGTGCAGCTGCTTCACCATCGCCTTCGCGGTGCGGGTCGTGTGCTTGATGACCAGCTTCGAGCGCGGGGTGAGCGTGCGGTCCGGGGTCATCCAGCAGACCATCGCGTCGATGTCCTGCGCGACCTCGGGCCGGTTGTTCGGACGGGCGATCATGTCGCCGCGGGAGATGTCGATGTCGTCGGCGAGGCGCAGCGTCACCGACATCGGCGCGAACGCCTCGTCGACCGGCCCGCCCGGCCCGTCGATATGGGTGATCGTCGTGGTCAGCCCGGACGGCAGGTGCACCACCTCGTCGCCCGGCTTCAGCACGCCGCCCGCGACCTGGCCCGCGTAGCCGCGGTAGTCGTGCAGGTCGGGGTCGGTGGACGCGTGCGGCCGGACCACGTACTGCACCGGGAACCGCACGTCGATCAGGTTGCGGTCGGAGGCGATGTGCACGTGCTCCAGGTGGTGCAGCAGCGACGAGCCCTCGTACCACGGCATGTTCACGCTGCGCTCGACGACGTTGTCGCCGTGCAGCGCCGAGATCGGGATGAACGTCAGGTCCGTGACCTCCAGCTTGGAGGCGAACGCCGTGAACTCGTCCACGATCCGCTCGTACACGCCCCGGTCGTAGTCCACCAGGTCCATCTTGTTGATCGCCACGACCAGGTGCGGGACCTGCAGGAGCGTGGTGAGGAACGCGTGCCGGCGCGACTGCTCCAGGATGCCCTTCCGGGCGTCCACGAGGATGATCGCCAGGTCGGCGGTGGAGGCGCCGGTCACCATGTTCCGGGTGTACTGGATGTGCCCCGGCGTGTCGGCGATGATGAACTTGCGGCGCGGCGTCGCGAAGTACCGGTACGCCACGTCGATGGTGATGCCCTGCTCCCGCTCGGCCCGCAGGCCGTCGGTCAGCAGCGCCAGGTTCGTGTACTCCTCGCCGCGGTCGGCGCTGGTCTTCTCGACCGACTCCAACTGGTCCTCGAAGATCGACTTGGAGTCGAACAGCAGCCGGCCGATCAGTGTGGACTTGCCGTCGTCGACGCTGCCGGCGGTGGCGAACCGCAGGAGGTCCATCTGCTTGGCCGGCCGGGCCTCGGCCGGCCGGTCCCCGGCGAGCCGGTCGTTCGCGCTGGCCATCAGAAGTAGCCCTCCTTCTTGCGGTCCTCCATCGCGGCCTCGCTGGTGCGGTCGTCGGCGCGGGTCTGGCCGCGCTCGGTGATCCGCGTCGCCGCGATCTCCTCGATCACCTCGTCGAGCGTCACCGCGTTCGACTTCACCGCGCCCGTGCAGGACGCGTCGCCGACCGTCCGGTACCGGACGGTCGCCGTGAACTCGGGCTCGTCGTCGCCGCGGTTCGCGAAGCCCGTCTCGGCGTCCAGGAGCAGCCCGTCGCGCTCGAACACCTGCCGGGTGTGCGCGAAGTAGATCGGCGGGAGTTCGAGCTCCTCGCGGCGCACGTAGTCCCAGATGTCGAGCTCGGTCCAGTTCGACAGCGGGAACACCCGGACGTGCTCACCCTGCACGATCTTGGTGTTGAACAGGTTCCACAGCTCCGGGCGCTGGTTCTTGGGGTCCCACTGCCCGAACTCGTCCCGGAAGGAGACCACCCGCTCCTTCGCGCGGGCCTTCTCCTCGTCCCGGCGCGCGCCGCCGAACGCCGCGTCGAACTGGTGCTCCTCGATGGCGTCCAGCAGCGGGGTGATCTGCAGCCTGTTGCGGGACGCGCGGCGGCCCTTCTGCTCCACCACCCGGCCGCTGTCGATCGCGTCCTGCACCGACGCCACGACCAGCCGGACGCCGAGCTCGGCCACCCGGCGGTCCCGGTACTCGATCACCTCCGGGAAGTTGTGGCCGGTGTCGACGTGCATGACCGGGAACGGGATCGGGGCGGGCCAGAACGCCTTCTGGGCCAGGCGCAGCATGACGATGCTGTCCTTGCCGCCGGAGAACAGCAGCACCGGCCGTTCGAACTCGGCCGCCACCTCCCGGAAGATATGGATCGACTCGGCTTCGAGGATGTCCAGCTGGGACAGTAGGTAATCGCGACGCTGCATGGTCATGGGGCTCTTTCACGCTGTTCTGGCAGTGGCAACCGATGGCACGGAGACGGGCGGACCGGTCAGGGCAGCGCGCCGCTCACTTCCCGAATGCCGGTCAGCAGCGTTGACGCCGACATGGGATGGCACACCAGGATATCCGGGAGCCGGGGGTCCTCACGGTTGTAGCGCAGCGGCGACCCGTCGATCCGGGACGCGTGCGCCCCGGCGCCGAGCGCGACGGCCGCCGGGGCCGCCGAATCCCACTCGTACTGGCCGCCCGCGTGCACGTAGGCGTCCACCTCGCCGAGCAGCACCGCGGAGATCTTCGCCCCCGCCGACCCGATCGGGACCAGCTCCACGTCCGGCTCGATCACCTCCGCCAGCCGCCGGACGAACTCCGGCGGCCGCGTGCGGCTCACGGCGATGCGCAGCTTCCCCGCGTCCGGCGCCGGGACGTGCAGCGGCACCTCGCGGGGCGGCGGCGTCCCGGCGGGCCCGGCGGTGACGGGGTCGGGCTCGGCGAGGTCGGTCCGGACGAGCGAGGCGCCGCCCACCGCGTCCGTGCGGAGCGTCAGGCCCTGCGCCGGCAGCGCGACGGCGCCGGCCGCCAGGCGGCCGGCGCCGGACGCGTCGCGCTCCCACAGCGCCACGTGCACGGCCCAGTCGCGGCGGCCCTCCTCGGAGAACTCGCGGGTGCCGTCCAGGGGGTCCACGATCCACACGCGGGAGGCCGTGAGCCGCTCCGCGTCGGCGGTGTTGCGGGTCGGTGCGCGGTCGTCGCCCTTGGACCGCTTCCCGGCGACCGAGGACCGCCCCTCCTCGGACAGGACCGCGTCGCCGGGACAGCGCTCGGCGAGCGCCGCCATCAGGTACTCGTGCGCCCGCAGGTCGCCGGTGTCCTTCAGGGCCCTCGCGTCGGCGAAGCCCATCTCGTCCCGCACGCCCAGCAGCAGCCGGCCCGCCGTCCCGGCGAGCTCGGCCGCGAGCGAATGATCGTCTCTGGCCCCTGGCTCGGTCATCTGAGATCACATTCCCGACTCGACTGGTCTGCTCGGTCTACTTTCTCATGCGGCCCGCACCGGCCACGGGACGAGGTCTCGCTCAGCGGCCCGCCGCCGGCGGCGGGCGCTCAGTACGCGCCGGAGCCCCGGAAGACGGCCGACCAGGTCTTCCACATGATCTGCAGGTCCAGGGCGAGGGACCAGTTGTCCACGTACCGCAGGTCGAGGCGGACCGACTCCTCCCACGACAGGTCCGAGCGGCCGCTCACCTGCCACAGGCCGGTCAGGCCCGGCTTGACGACCAGGCGGCGGTAGACGTCCCCGCCGTACTGGGCGACCTCGTCCGGCAGCGGCGGGCGCGGCCCCACCAGCGACATCTCGCCCCGCAGCACGTTGAACAGCTGCGGCAGCTCGTCCAGCGAGTACCGGCGCAGCCGGCGCCCCACCCGCGTGACCCGCGGATCCTGCCTGATCTTGAACAGCACGCCGTCGTGGTCGTTGGCGGCCAGCAGCTCCAGCCGGCGCGCCTCGGCGTCGGCGACCATCGTGCGGAACTTCAGCACCGTGAACTCCCGGCCCCCGCGCCCGACGCGCGTCTGCCGGAACAGCACCGGGCCCTCCCCGGACATCTTGATCAGGACCGCGATCAGCAGCAGCAGCGGGCTCAGCGCCACGATCCCGCCGAGCGCCGCCACCCGGTCGACCAGGCCCTTGAGGACCTTGCGGCCCCCGTCCAGCTCCGGATGCTCCACGTGCAGCAGCGGCAGGCCCGACACCGGGCGGATCGAGATCCGCGGGCCGGTGACGTCCATCAGCGCGGGCGCCACGACCAGCTCGACGTCGTTGCGCTCGATCTGCCACGCCAGCCGGCGCAGCGCCACCCCGTCCATCTCCGGGCACGCCAGCACGGCCACCGAGTCGGCGCCGATCCGGTCGGCGACCGCCGCCGCCTGGCCGAAGTCGCCCAGCACCGGGACGCCCTCCACCTCGGCGACCGCGTCCTCGCCCGCCGCGAGCACGGGCGGCAGGCACACGGCCACGATGTCCATGCCGTGGTAGCGCTTCTTCTGCAGCAGCCGGATCAGGTCGGACACCGACGTGCGGTGCCCGACGGCGACGACCCGCCGCATGCACTCGCCGTGCCACCGCTTCTTGTGCAGCCACTTGCGCAGCCGGTACCGCGCCAGGAGCGCCAGGAACGTCCCGAGGGGCAGCGCCATCACCACGTAGCCGCGCGCGACGTCGGTCTTGGTGGCGTACGCCACGATCGCGACCACCGCCGTCAGGATGAACCCGGCGCGCAGCACCCGGTGGAACTCCTCGTACCCGACGCCCACGTACCGCGGCTGGTAGGCGCGGCACAGCATCAGCGTCGGAACCCACACCACCGGCAGGGCCACGGTCAGGACCACGTACGGCGCGTCCAGCTCCGTCGGGACGCCCGGGAACCTGAGCACGAAGGCGATCACACCGGCCATCAGCATGCTGGTGAAGTCGAGAACCCTCGCGATCCGCCGGTAGGAGCGGCTCCAGTTCTGCGACGCCCCGCGCTCGTGCTCATGGCGGATCGATGACTCGGCCTGAACCTTGTCAACGACGGCCATAAATCACTCACCAATCCTGTGTAACGCGCGCCTCGTCAGCGCGATTCACACCGAAGACGGCTGAACGTCGCCCGAGGTTCACATTGAACCTGAACCTCGATCGGCCTGCATCTTACGGTCGCTTTGCCGTGGTCACGGGCGGAACGTAGCCCCCACGTGGACAACGCACCCAAACCGCCCCGACCGCACACGAAGATGGCGCCACTGCGCCTTGATCACAGCCGTTCACCGATCGTGAGGCCGGATGCGGTCACCCGACCGAACGCAACCGGTCACCCCGGGTGAACGGATTTTCGGCCCGACACCGTCAGTTATGTCACAGTGACGCAATTGCAGGGCCGAAAAAGGCGGGTCGCCCTCGATTCAACCCTCTTCACCGCCCGTCGCGCGGCGAAATCGGTCAACCCGCGTGGAACGTGTTCTGCGCGGCCGCCAGCCCCTCGGTCAGCAGCGCCTCGACCGCGTCCGCCGCACGGTCCACCTCGAAGTCGAGCTCCTTGCGCTCCCCCGCGGAGAAGTCCTTCAGCACGAACGCGGCCGGGTCCATACGCCCCGGGGGGCGCCCCACCCCGAACCGCACGCGCGGATACTCCTTCGAGCCCAGCGACCGGGTGATGGACCGCAGCCCGTTGTGGCCGTTGTCACCGCCGCCCTGCTTCAGCCGCACCGCCCCGAAGGGGATGTCCAGCTCGTCATGGACGACGACCACCCGCTCCACCGGCACCTTGTAGAAGTCGCGCAGCCCCTTCACCGGACCGCCCGACTCGTTCATGAAGGTGCGGGGCTTCGCCAGCACCACCCGCTTCCCCGCCAGCCGGCCTTCGAGCACGTCCGCCCGCGCCCGGTGCGACCTGAACCTGCCTCCGGCGCGCGCCGCCAGGACGTCCAGCACCATGAACCCCGCGTTGTGCCGGTTCTTCGCATACGACGGCCCCGGGTTGCCCAGCCCCACCACGAGCCAGAGATCCGCGTCCACCCGCACTCCTCACACGCGAGCACGGCCCCCGCCGGTGCGCGCACCCGCGGGGGCCGTGGAAGTACCCTGCGGCCCGCCGTCCGGGGCGGCCGCGCGCCGGG
>NZ_JBEUPA010000231.1:0-8698 GCF_040492065.1 Actinomadura sp. NPDC000929
TGGTGGTGTTCGTGCACGCCGACAGCTTCGCCCAGGCGTTCGACCACTGGATGGCCGCCGGGATCCCCACCGCGTCCGGGACGGGCCGGTCGTCCCCGAACAGCGCCCACTCGGGGACGTGCGCCGCCGCGGACGGGGCCAGCGTCGCCGCGTAGTTGACGGCCACGAAGAAGCCGGTGCCGAGCGCGGCCACCGCGGTCAGCGCGCCGGTGGTCGCGAGCAGCCGCGCCGACCAGGACGGATGGAGCCGGGACGGCGCCTTCGCCAGCGCGGCGCTCAGCGTCAGCATGATGGCGAGGGGCAGGAAGGTGAACCAGTTCACCCGCCGGCCTCCGGAGGGTCGAGGAACTCGCGCAGCTTGCGCGCCTCCTCGGCGCTGAGCGACCGCGCGAACCGGTTCAGCACGTTCCCCGGGTCGCTGGCGTGCCGGAGGTGGTCGCGCATGCGCCCCGCCACCAGCTCGGACTCGTCGACGGCGAGCCGGTACCGGTAGTGCCGGCCCGCCCGGGCGCGCGTGACCAGCTTCTTGTCGTGCAGCCGGTGCAGGATGGTGTTCACCGTCGTGTAGGCGGGATCACCGTCCAGCCGCTCCACCAGCTCGGCGGTGCTGGCCGCCCCGCCGAGCCCGGCCAGCGCGGCGAGCACCTCCGCCTCCAGACGTCCGAGCGGCCTGCGCGTCACCGTCCTCAGCCCTCCTTACGCAGCACGTCCGGCTCAAGATAGACGAGCCGGGCGATCGGGACCGCCGCGCGGATGCGGGCCTCGGCGTCGTTGATCGCGTCGGCGACCTCCCGCGCGTCGTCCCGCAGATCCACGGCGATCTTCGCGGCCACGAGCAGCTCGTCCGGCCCGAGGTGCATGGTGCGCATGTGGATCACCGCGGGGACGTCGCTGCCCTCCACGATCGCCCGCCTGATCAGCCGCAGGTGCTCCGGCGTCGCGGACTCCCCGACGAGCAGGCTCTTGACCTCCGTGGCCAGCACGATCGCGATGGCCGCGAGCAGCACGCCGATCGCGGCGGTGCCGATCCCGTCCCAGACGCCGTCGCCGGTGACCAGGGTCAGGCCGACGCCCGCGAGGGCGAACACCAGCCCGACCAGCGCGCCGGTGTCCTCCAGCAGGATCACCGGGAGCTCCGGCGACTTGGACCGGCGGACGAACTGCACCCAGCCCGCCCGTCCGCGGCTGCGGTTCGACTCCCGGACGGCGGTGCGCAGCGCCGCCCCCTCCAGCGCGATCGCCACCAGCAGGACGGCGATCGGCACCCACTGCCACTCCTCGATCGGGTGCGGATCGCTGATCTTGTGCCATGCCTCGTACAGCGCGAACAGCCCGCCCAGGCTGAACAGGACGATCGCCACCAGGAACGCGTAGATGTAGCGCTCGCGCCCGTATCCGAACGGGTGCTCCTCGGTCGCGTCCCGCTGCGCGCGCTTCCCGCCGATCAGGAGCAGCGCCTGGTTGCTGGAGTCGGCCACCGAGTGGATCGCCTCCGCCAGCATGGACGACGAGCCCGTCAGCGCGAACGCCACGAACTTGGTGACCGCGATCCCGAGGTTCGCGGCCAGCGCGGTGATGACGGCCCTGGTACTGCCTTCGGCGCTCACGGACTCCCCTGTCGTGCGGTCTGCAACCACACTTGTAGCAGAAAGGCGGAGGCCCGGGAGAACCGGTCCCCCGATTTGCGATCATTGACGGCGGCAGGGGGGAGTCCTGCCGTACGCCGCGGTGTCCGGCAGGATCCGGGTGGACGAGACTGCGGCCGATCGGAAGGGCTGGGGGCATGGACGAGTTCGATGTCGTGGTGGTGGGGGCCGGGCCGACGGGTGAGAACCTGGCCGAGCGGGCGCACGCCGGCGGGCTCAGCGTGGCGGTCGTGGAGAGCGAACTGGTGGGCGGTGAGTGCTCGTACTGGGCCTGCATGCCCAGCAAGGCGCTGCTGCGCCCGGCCGCCGCGCTGGCGGACGCGCGGCGGCTGGCCGGCGCCCGCCAGGCGGTGACCGGGCCGCTGGACGCCGAAGCGGTCCTCAGGCGCCGGGACGAGTTCACCTCGCACTGGAAGGACGACGGCCAGGTCGAGTGGCTGGAGGGCGCCGGGCTCGTCCTGGTGCGCGGCCGCGGGCGGCTGGACGGGCCCAGGCGCGTCGCGGTGCAGACCCCGGGCGGCGGGCGGCGGGTCCTGACCGCCCGCCACGCCGTCGCGGTGTGCACCGGCACCCGCGCGGCCCTGCCCGGCCTGCCGGGCCTGGCCGAGGCGCGCCCCTGGACCAGCCGCGAGGCGACGTCCTCCGAGCGGGTGCCGCCGCGGCTGGCCGTGATCGGCGGCGGCGTGGTGGCCTGCGAGATGGCCACCGCCTGGCGGGCGCTCGGCAGCGAGGTGGTGCAGCTCGTGCGCGGGTCGCGCCTGCTGCCGCGCATGGAGCCGTTCACCGGCGAGGCCGTGGCCGAGGGCCTGCGCGCGGCCGGCGTGGACCTGCGCTTCGGAACGTCGGTCACCGGTGTCCGCCGCGACGGACCGGTGACGCTCACCCTGGACGGCGGCGACACCGTCACCGCCGACGAGGTCCTGTTCGCCACCGGCCGCACGCCCGCCACCGACGACCTCGGGCTGGACACGGTCGGGCTCACCCCGGGCCGGCCGATCCAGGTCGACTCCACCGGGCTGGCGGTCGGCGTGCCCGGCGAGTGGCTGTACGCCGCCGGGGACGTCAACGGCCGCGCGCTGCTGACCCACCAGGGCAAGTACCAGGGCCGGATCTTCGGCACGGTCATCGCCGACCGCGCCGCCGGGCGCCCCCTCGACACCGCCGCCTGGGGACGCAGCGTCGCGACCGCCGACGAGCGGGCGGTCCCGCAGGTCGTCTTCACCGACCCCGAGGTCGCGGCCGTCGGCCCCACCCTGGAGGAGGCGACGCGGGAGGGGCGCCGGGTGCGGGCGGTCGACTACGAGCTCGGCAACGTCTCCGGGGCCTCGCTGTACGCCGACGGCTACCAGGGCCGCGCCCGCGCGCTGGTCGACCTGGACAGCGAGACGCTCCTCGGCGTCACCTTCGTCGGGGCGGGGGTGGCCGAACTGCTCCACTCCGCCACCATCGCGGTCACCGCCGAGGTCCCCCTCTCCCGCCTCTGGCACGCCGTCCCCTCGTACCCCACCATCAGCGAGGTCTGGCTCCGCCTCCTGGAGACCTACCGCGGCTGACCGGCGGCGGGGGCGCTCTCGGACAGGCGGCCGTCGGTCATGGAGTACACGCGGTCGGCGGCGGCGAGCCTGGCCAGATCGTGGGTGACCATGACCGTGGCCAGCCCCCGGTCGCGGGTGAGGCGGTCGAGCAGCTCGACGACCTGCTCGCCGCGGACGTGGTCCAGGGCGCTGGTGGGCTCGTCCACGAGCAGCACCTCCGGGCCGTTCATCAGGGCGCGGGCGATGTTGACCCGCTGGCGCTCGCCGCCCGACATCTGGTGCGGCCGCTTGTGCTCCAGCCCCGCGAGGTCGACGGCGGCCAGCAGGTCGCGGGCCCGGCCGGCGGCCCGCCGCGGCGACCGGCCGGCCATGTGCGCCATCACCGTCAGCTGGTCGAGGGCCGTCAGCGAGGCCGGCAGGTTGGGCTGCTGGAAGACGATGCCGATGTGGTCGCGGCGCAGCCGGGTCCGTTCGGCGGGGCGCAGCCCGGCGGTCTCCCGGCCCGCCACGGCCACCGTCCCGGAGTCGGGGGACACGAGCGTCGCGGCCACGGCCAGCAGGCTCGACTTGCCGGATCCGGAGGGGCCGACGACCGCGGCGAACTCGCCGGGCCCGACCGCCAGGCTCACTCGGTCGAGCGCGGTCAGGGTGCGGTCGCCGTCGGGATAGGTCAGGACGACGTCGGCGAGGGCCAGGCTCATCGTGCGGCTCCCAGCGCGGTCAGCGGATCGACGGAGGTGATCTTGCGGATGGCCAGCGCGGCGCCGGCCGCGCCGAGCACGACCAGCACCGCGACGGGCAGGACGGTGGTGGCGGCCGAGACCACGAACGGGACGCCGTCCCCGATCGCGAGGCCCGCCAGCCCGCCGGCGGCGCCGCCGAGCCCGGCCCCGGCCAGCAGGACCAGCACGGCCTGGGCGAGCGCGTCACGCAGCAGGTAGCCGGTGCTCGCGCCGAGCGCCTTGAGCACGGCCACGTCGCCGCGGCGCTGGATCGTCCAGACCGTGAAGAACGCGCCGATGACCAGGGCCGAGATCGCGAAAAGGAACCCCCGCATGAGCTGCAGCGACCCGTTCTCGGAGGAGAACGACGGGATCGCGGACTTCGCGTCCCCCTGGGCGATCGTGGTGGTGCCGAGCCGCCGGTCGGCCGCGTCCAGGTCGGGACGCCCCGTCTCGCGCAGCAGCAGGACGGTCGCGGCAGGGCCGCCGCCCGACGGCTCCAGGGCGCGCCAGTCCTCGATCCCGAGCCAGGCGACCGGCGTGTGGCTGTAGGACGACGCGGCGCCCGTCCCGGCCACGGTGAGCCGGTGCCCGAGGACGTCGACCCTGGCGCCGGCCGCCAGTCCGGTGCTGTCGGCCAGTTCCGCCGACAGCACGATCTGCCCGGACGCGGGCGGGTGCGCCCGGTCGCCGGGAGCGACGCCGAAGAGCGCGGCCGGTGCTCCGCGCGCCCCGGACGGGCCGAAGGTCATCCGGCCCATCGAGACGCCGAGCGGCTCGGCCCGCACCCCCGCGACGTCCTGCCAGGCCCGCGCCGTCGCGTCGCTGATCCGGCTCCCCGCGAAGGACGTCTCCCCGCCGAACACGACATGGTCGGCGGGGAGGTCCTCGATGGCCGAGGCGCTGTCGCGCGCCAGGCCGGCCGTCAGGCCGGACAGCAGGGTCACCAGCAGCGTGATGAGCAGCACGACCGACCCCATGAGCGCGAACCGCCCCTTGGCGAACCGCAGGTCTCGCAGCGCCACGAACACGTGGGCCCCCGTTCCCGTCATCATCCGAACCGACGTTTCCCAGCGTGCGCCGCGGGCCCGTCCCGGCGCATCGTGCGGCGGGACGGGCGGAGCGCCTTCTTCCGGACACCGGGACATCAACCATTCGATCGATGCGGCCCGGGCGCCCCGTCGCCTACTGTGAGTGAGAAATGCCGAACGATCTGTTCTCGCCCGCGATGCGGTTGCTCGGCTGGGCCGTGCACGGCACCTTCCTGGTGCTGCTCGCGATCGCCCTGGTCCGCACGCTGCACGACGCGCGGGCGGGAATCGCCGCGGGCGGCCTCGCCCTCGGGGTCCTCTACGCCGCCGGGGTGGTCTGGGCCCGGCACGAACGGCGCCCTCGCCCGCTCCCGGCACGGCTGTGGCTCGCGCTTCTCACCGCGGCCTGGGCGGGGCTGGCCCTGTCCTCCCCCGACTTCGTCTGGCTGGCCTTCCCGCTGTTCTTCCTCTACCTGCACCTGCTGCCGCTGCCCGCCGCGCTGCCCGGTGTGGCGCTGCTGACCGCCGCGGCGATCGGGGCCGTGGCCTGGCACGGCGGCGGGGTCACGCTGGCGGAGGTGCTGGGCCCGAGCGTCGGCGCCTCCGTCGCCACCCTCATGGCCCTGGCCTACCGGGCGCTCTACCGGGAGAGCGAGCAGCGCCGCCTGCTCATCGAGGACCTGGTCAGGACCCGCGAGAGGCTGCTGCGCGCGGAGGCCGACGCGGCGCGGCTCACCGAGCGCGAGCGCCTGGCCCGGGAGATCCACGACACGCTCGCCCAGGGGATGTCCAGCATCATCCTGCTGCTGCGCGCCGCCCGCCGCGACCTCGACAGCGACCGCGACGCCGCGGTGGGGCGGCTGGCGGAGGCCGAGCAGGCCGCCGCGGAGAACCTGGAGGAGGCCCGCAACTTCGTGCGCGAGCTGGCCCCGCCCGCCCTGCAGCGGTCCTCCCTGCCGGACGCGCTGCGCCGCATCACCGAGTCGGCGGACGCCCGGTCGACCGCCCGGATACGTTTCCAGGTCTCCGGGTCCCCCGCCGATCTCCCGGTCGACCACGAGGTCGCGCTGCTGCGCATCGCCCAGGGCGCTCTCGGAAACGCCGCCGGCCACTCCGGCGCCGAGAACGTCGGGGTCACCCTGACCTATCTTGACGACATGGTGGTGCTGGACGTCTTCGACGACGGCCGCGGCTTCGATCCCGCGGCGGCCGGCGGGCGCCCGCCGGAGAGCGGGGCGGGCACCGGCTACGGGCTGCGGGCGATGCGCGACCGCGCCCGGGCGCTGGGCGGCGCGCTCACCGTCGAGTCGGCTCCGCGGGAGGGGACGGCGGTGGTGGCGACCCTGCCGCTGCCCGGCGGCGGGGAGCGGCGGTGAGCGGGCCGATCCGCATCCTGCTGGTGGACGACCATCCCGTGGTGCGCTCCGGGATCCGCGCCATGCTCGCCGACCAGCCCGGCTTCGCGCTGGTCGGGGAGGCGGCGACGGGGCGGGAGGGCGTCGAGGAGGCGCGCCGGCTCCGCCCCGACGTCGTGCTGATGGACCTGCAGCTCGGCGCCGGGATGCACGGCAGCGAGGCCACCCGCGAGATCACCGCCGCGGGGGCGGGCGCGCCGCGCGTCCTCGTGCTGACCACGTTCGACACCGACTCCGACATCCTCGCCGCCATCGAGGCCGGCGCCACCGGCTACCTGCTCAAGGACGCGCCCCCCGACCGGCTGTTCACCGCGATCCGGTCGGCCGCCGCCGGGGACAGCGCGCTCGCGCCGAGCGTCGCCTCGCGCCTCCTCGGCCGGATGCGCTCGCCCACCGCGACGCCGACCGCGCGCGAGCTGGAGGTGCTGCGCCTGGTCGCCGAGGGCCTCTCGAACCGGCAGATCAGCAAGCGGCTGTTCCTCAGCGAGACCACGATCAAGACGCATCTGGTGCACCTCTACGCCAAGCTCGGCGTCGACTCCCGCACGGCCGCGGTCGCCGCCGCCTCCCGTCGCGGCCTGATCCGCCCACCCTGACCCGGCGTCGATCGGGTCCGGCCGTCCCGTCCGGGACGGCCGGACGCGAGCGGCGGCCTCCCCTACCGGACGGGCCGGTAGGTGATCGAGACCGAGCCGGACGGGAACGCGCGGGACGCCGCGCGCTCGAAGGAGACCGGAGCGTCGAAGAGCCGGCCGCCGGAGCCGGCGGCGATCGGGTCGATCACGAGGCGGAGCTCGTCCAGCAGACCGCGGGCGAGCAGGCCGCGCACCAGGGTCGGGCTGCCGGTGACGAGGAGCGTGCCGTCCAGCCCCGCCACCTCGTCGAGTCCGGGGAGCGGCTCGGAGTTCGCCCACTCCAGCGGGGCGTCCGACGAGGTGACGACGTACTTCCGGAAGGCGTTCATGCGCTCGGCCATCGCACCGTCGGCCGTCGGCCAGTAGGCGGCGTGGTCCTCGTAGGTGCGGCGGCCGACGAGGAGGGCGTCCGCCTCGTCCATGCCCGCCATCACGGCCCGGTCCACCTCGTCGTCATGGTGAGGGCCGTGCCACGTCTCCGGGCCTTCGACGACTCCGTCGAGCGTGCTGAACAACTCCGCGACGATCCTTCTCATGAGACCGCTCCTTCGAGGACGGGGTCCGGCGCCGGGGCTTCGGCGGGACCGGGGACGGGCAGGTGCCGGAGCGTCCGCGCGACGAGAACGGCCACGGCGGCCAGCAGGACCGCGCAGACCAGCGCGATCACGTGGAGTTCGGTGGTGAAGGCCGCGCGCGCCTCGGCGACGCCGGAGCCGCGCGCGACGGCGTGGGCGAGGCCTTCCCGGGCGGCGGGCGGCAGGCCGGGCGCGGCCCGGTACACGATCGTGCCGACACTGCCGAGCAGGGCGACGCCGAGGGCGGTGCCGAGCTCGTTGCCGGTCTGCGAGAGCCCGGCCGCCGACCCGGCCCGCTCGGGCGGCGGCGAGCCGAGGACGATGGCGGTGCCGACGCTGACGAGGGGGCCGCTGCCCAGGCAGGTGACGGCGAACGCGGCGGCCAGCGCCGTCGCGTCCGGCGCCGCGGCCACGCCCAGGAACCCCGCGACCGCGACGGCCATCCCGCCCGGCAGCAGCAGCCCCGGCCGGACCCGGCGGCCGAGCAGCGGCGCGGCCTGGAAGGACGCCAGCGCCGCGAGCATCCCGGGCAGCATCACCGCCCCCGTCTCCAGCGGCGACAGGCCGTCCACCAGCTGGAAGCGCTGCGCGATGAACGTCATGGCGCCGCCGGACGCCAGGGGGAAGACGGTCAGCGCCGCCATGACGACCGCGAAGACCCGGCCGCGGAACAGCGAGACGTCCAGCAGCGGGTCGGGCAGGCGCCGCTGGCGGCGGACGAACAGCGCCCCCGCGGCGATCCCGGCGGCCAGCGCGGCGGCGGGCAGCGGGCGCGGCCCGTGCGCGGCCAGCTCCTTGACCCCGTAGACGGCGGGCAGGATCGTCGCCAGCGACAGCGCGACGCTCGCCGCGTCGAGCCGTCCGGCCGAGGGGTCGCGGTGCTCGGGCAGCAGGAACGGGCCGGCCAGCAGCAGCGGGACCATCGCGGGCACGCCGAGCAGCAGCACCGAGCCCCACCAGAAGTGGTCGAGCAGCAGCCCGCCCGCCAGGGGCCCGGCGATCGCGCCGAGCGTGAAGCAGCCCGCCCACACGCCGATCGCGCTCGCCCGCTGCCGGGGATCGGCGAACATCGTCGTGATCATGCCGAGGGTGCAGGGGGTGAGCGCGGCCCCGGCGACGCCGAGCACCGCGCGCGCCGC